>CAZUYG010000140.1:0-7619 GCA_964624265.1 uncultured Candidatus Odyssella sp. | reverse complement strand
GGCGGATCGCGCGCATTACGACATCGTTTCGTGGGACATGGCGCCCGGCGACGTCGCCGTTCACCACGTGCTGACCCTGCACGGCGCGCCCGGCAATGTCAGCGACGCGCAGCGCCGGCGCGGCCTCTCGCTCCGTTTCATCGGCGACGGTGTCGTGCACGATCTTCGCCCCGGCATTCCGCATACGATGACCGAGTCGCTCAGGGCGCTGGCGCCGCACCAGAACGTGGGCGAGCCCATTGCCGGCGACGCCTTCCCGCTGCTTTGGGAAACGCGGTAGGACGGCGCCCGCACTCGCGAATCCGTGTTCGGCGGCCGATGGCTCGCGCCGGACGGATGACCTATGATTGCGCCGACGCCGCTGCAGCCATCGAGGAGAAACCCATGAAGCGCCTGGTTGCCACGTTCGCGGTTGGCATCGCGCTTGCCGTCCTCCCGCAGATCGCCGGCGCCGAAGGCCGGTTCACGACGTTCAAGCTTCCCGACGGCAACTATCCGCACGACGTCTCGCCCGGGCCGAACGGATTGATCTTCTACGCCGATCAGCGGCGCGGCGGAGTCGGCATCGTCGATCCCAAGACCGGCAAGGTGGAAAAGGTGGCGTTCGGCGAAGGCTCCGCGCCGCACGGCGTTTTCACCGGCCCTGACGGAAAGGTGTGGCTCACCGACGGCGGCCTCAACGCGATCGTCGGATTCGAACCGGCCACGAAGAAGTTCACGGTCTATCGGTTGCCCGAGGAAACCGGTTACACGAACCTCAACACCGCGGCCGTCGACCGCAAGGGCGATGTCTGGTTTACCGGCCAGACCGGCATCTACGGCAAGGTCGACGTGAAGTCGGGCAAGGTTACGGCGTGGGCCGCGCCGAAGGGACGGGGGCCTTACGGCATCACTGCGACCAAGAAGGGCGACGTGTACTACGCCTCGCTGGCCGGTTCCTACGTCGGACGGATCGACATCGAGACCGGCAAGGTCACGGTGCTGGAGCCGCCGACGAAAAACCAGGGCGCGCGCCGCGTCTGGGCCGACTCCCAGGACCGCATCTGGGTCAGCGAGTGGAATTCCGGGAACGTCAGCGTCTTCGATCCGGCGAACGGCTCCTGGAAACAGTGGAGATTGCCGGGCAGCAATCCCAGGACCTACGCCGTCTACGTCGACGACGAAGACAAGGTGTGGCTGTCGGACTGGGGCGCCAATGCCCTGGTGAAATTCGACCCCGCCACCGAGAAGTTCGAAGTGTTCCCGCTGCCGGCGGAAACCGCGAACGTGCGCCAGATCGACGGGCGCAAGGGCGAAATCCTGTTGCCGCTCTCAGGCCCGCGTCTGGTCGCGGTTTTCAGGAAATAGGCGGCAGTTTCGGGTCCGGCAGATATTGAAACACCGCGTGATCTTCATGGCGCGGCCGGCTCGCGCCATTTCTATTCGCTCCGCTTCCATCGTGCTCTCCGCGCTTGCCGTTCTTTCGTCCGCCGGCGCGCAGCCGCGCGATCCGGGCGCGCGCGCGTTCCAGAAATGCTACTCGTGCCACAGCGTCGATCCCGACGAGACGGGCCTTTCCGGACCGAACCTCTTTGGCGTGGTCGGTCGGCGCGCGGCGGCGCTCGCGAGTTTCCAATACTCGCCCGCACTGAAACGGGCCGGCGCCGGAGGCCTCGTCTGGACCGAAGAGGCGCTCGACCGCTATCTCGCCGATCCGCTCGAGATGATTTCCGGGACGGCCATGAGCTTCCCCGGCGTCCGGAGCGCCGAGGAACGGCAGGCGATCATCGCTTATCTGAAACGCTTCCGCTGACGCCGCGTCAGAAATTGACCTGCGGCCGGCCGGTGTCGCGGCCGCCCGTGCGCAGCTGCTCGCGCGCTTCCTCGGCCAGCTCGCGATAGCGGCGGCGCAGCGCCAGGATCTCCTCGTCGGTCAGCTCCTCGAGATTCATCAGCGCGTTGTGCGCGCCCTTCGTCGCGCGGATCAGCTCGTCGATCTTGAGCTGAAGCGCGTGCGTGTCGCGGTTCTGCGTGTTCTGGATCAGGAACACCATCAGGAACGTGATGATGGTCGTTCCCGTGTTGATCACGAGCTGCCACGTGTCGCTGAAGTGGAAGACCGGCCCGGTGAGGGCCCAGGCGAAGATCACGAACAGCGCGCATCCGAACGTGACCGGGTGGCCGGAGGCGTCGGAGATGCGGCGGGCGAAGCGCGCGAACGGGCCGGAGCGGCGCCGTGCGATGGAGATGCTGTTCAGCATGAGGGGATCCCGGTGGAGGCGCGGCGGATGCCGCGCTTCCACCAGTATAGGGGAGCGGCGGGATTTCGTCCGGCCTCAGCGCGCCTGGTCGAACTCTTTCGCGTGCAGGAATGCCGCGTGCCGCACCGTGCTCTTCGACTTCGACCAGTCCCGCAGCATCTTGGGCGCCATGCGCTCGAGCTTCTTCAGCATGGCCTTGCCGCCTTTCTTGGCGGTCAGTTCGAGGCGGTGGCCGTTGGGGTCGAAGAAGTAGATGCTCTCGATGAACTTGTGATCGGTCGGGCCCACCACCTCGACGCCTTTTTTCTCGAGCTTTTTCTTCCAGCGGCGCAGCGTGGCGAGGTCCTTCACCTCGAACGCGATGTGCTGCAGCCAGACCGGCGTATTGGGGTCGCGGCCCATCGGCGGCGAGTTCGGCACCTCGAAAAAGGCGAGGCAGCTTCCTTTGCCGGCATCGAAGAAAATATGCATGTAGGGATCGGGCTCTTTCGTCGAGGGCACGCGGTCCTCCGAAATCGCCATCGTGTATTTCATGCCGAGCAGCCCGTTGTAGAACTTCACGGTCTCGGCGGCGTCGCGGCAGCGATAGGCGACGTGGTGGATCTGTTTGACGGCCATCGGAGGCGCTCCCTCGGTTTCGTTCCGGCGCGTGAACCGCGCCGACTGCCACCATCGCCGCGGCCCGCCGAATCGTCTTTGACTTCGATCAAACCGGCTTGACCCTGGCCCGGCGCCGATGTTTAATAGAAAAAATGATGTTTAGCCCGCAAACATATGGCGGGCGGGTGGGAGCCGATGGATTACAATCCGAACTTGAAGCCGTGGATCCGTCCGAAGCCCGAAGACGCCGCCGGCAAGGGCTCGGTCGAGCGCCCCGAAGCGGTGGCGAACCTGGTGTGGCAGACGCGCGCCGCGCCGCCCAGCGAATACGAGAACCGGCTCGCCGAGGCGCTGGTCGAATGCTTCGGCGCCGGCGTCGAGCAGCTCGATGCGCTGGTCGCGCGGCTCAACGAGATGGGCGTGCAGGCGCCCGACGGCGCGAAATGGACCGCCGCGAGCTTCGAGCGCGAAATGGCGCGGCTCGGCGGGTGAGGGAGAATCCGATGACCGTCAGCGATCAGCTCGCCTCCGCCGAGGCCCGTCTCAACATTGGACTGCTCGATTACTGGTATCCGGTGCTGCCGAGCTGGGGGCTGCACGGCGCCCCGGTGGGGATCACGCGGCTGTCCGAGAACATCGTGCTGTGGCGCGATAACGACGGCAACGTGCACGCCTGCGAAGACCGCTGCCCGCATCGCGGCGCCCGGCTCTCCTTCGGCTGGAACCTCGGCGACCGCGTGGCGTGCTGGTATCACGGCGTGCAGGTGACCGGCGACGGCGTCGTCGCCGACGTGCCGGCCGTCGCGCAATGCCAGATGAAGGGCATGAAGCGCGTGCGCTCCTATCCCGTCGTCGAACGCGCGGGCGCCATCTTCGTCTGGTTCGGCACCGACGCCGAAGCGCCGCCGCCGCCGCTCGATCTGCCCGAAGAGCTGGTGTCGCCCGAATGGAGCCACATGCTCTGCACGGCCCATTGGGCCTGCAATTACCGCTACGCGGTCGACAACGTCATGGACCCGATGCACGGCGCCTATCTGCACAGCGCCTCGCATTCCATGGCCGAAGGCGACAAGACCGCCGAGATGGCGCTGCGCAAGACCGAGACCGGCTTCATTTTCGAGAAGGTCGGCCAGCGCGGCGTGAACTTCGACTGGGTCGAGATCGGCGAAAGCAACTGCCTGTGGCTGCGCCTCGCGATTCCCTATCAGAAGAAATATGGCCCCGGCGGTCCGTTCGGCATCATCGGCTTCGCGACGCCGGTGGACGAGGATCATTGCCGCGTCTTCTTCTGGCGCACGCGCAAGGTGCAGGGATGGCAGCGCAGCGTCTGGCGCTTCCTCTATCGCAATCGCCTCGAAGGTCTGCACTGGCACGTTCTGGAGCAGGATCGCGTGATCCTCGAGAACCTCGCGCCCGATGCGCGCGGCCAGGAGTTCCTCTATCAGCACGACCAGGGCATGGCGCGCGTGCGGAAGATGCTCGAGAAGCGCGCGCGCGATCAGGTGCGTGCCGCGCCTGCCGCCCCGGCGGCCGCGGCCGAATAGCGCGATGATCCGGCTGCAATTCGACCGCGTGACCAAGAGCTTCGCGCCGCAGCGCCGCGGCGGGGAGGGCGTCACGGCCATCGCCGACGTCGACGTGCGCGTCGAAGACGGCGAGGTGGTGGCGCTCATCGGCCCCTCGGGCTGCGGCAAGAGTACGCTGCTCAATCTCGCCTCGGGCCTCGACCGGCCGAGCCGCGGTCGCGTCTTCGTCGACGGCGCGGAAGTGACCGGCCCGAACAGCCACGTCGCCTTCATGCTGCAGCGCGACCTGCTGCTGCCGTGGCGCTCGATCCTCGACAACGTCACCTTCGGCCAGGAGATCCAGCACGTCGAGAAGACGCGCCGGCGCGAGGTCGCGCTCAAGCTGCTCGAGAAGTATCACCTCGGCGAGTTCGTCGATCATTACCCGCATCAGCTTTCGGGCGGCATGCGCCAGCGCGCGGCGCTCGCGCGCACGATGGCGATGGACCCGGACGTGGTGCTGATGGACGAGCCGTTCTCGGCGCTCGATGCGCAGACCAAGATGGTGCTGCAGCAGGACCTCGCGCGCACGCTGTTCGAGGAGAAGAAAACGGCGTTCCTCATCACGCACGACCTCGTCGAGGCGATCGCGCTCGCCGATCGCGTCCTCGTCATGTCGCGCCGGCCGGGCCGCATCGTCCGCGAGATCAGGGTCGATCTGCCCCACCGCGACAATCCGATGGTGCGCCGCCAGCGGCCCGAAATCGGCCCGCTCATGGCCGAGCTGATGTCGCTGCTCGACATCGGCCACGGCGACCATCTCGATGGGTAAGGCGATGAACGACGCGACAACCTCCGCCGCCGTTCCGGACGCCGTGGCGCCGCCGCGCGCCGAGCCCGGCCTCGTGCCCCCTCCGCCGAGCTTCTGGCGCGCCTATCGCGTGGCGCTCTGGAGCGCCCTCGTCCTCGCGCTGTTCGTTCTCGGGTGGGAATGGGGCCTGCGCGCGCTCGGCGTGCCCAAATACTTCATCCCGACTCTGTCCGAGATCGGCAGCGAGTTCCTGCGCGCCTACGAGAGGATGGATCTCGTCCACCACACGCTCATCACTTCGTTCGAAGTGCTGCTGGGCTTCGCGCTCGGCGCGCTGCTCGGCATGGCGATGGGCTACGTGCTCGGCATGTCGCCGACGGCCGAGAAGGTGCTCTCGCCCTACATTCTCGCGCTGCAGATCGCGCCGAAGGTCGCGTTCGCGCCGCTGTTCGTGCTGTGGTTCGGCTTCTCGGTCGAGGCCAAGATGTCGGTCGCGATTCTCGTGGCCGTTCTCGTCGTCTTCTTCCCGATCATGGTCAACGTGCTCGGCGCGGTGCGCGCGGTCGATCCCGCGATGATCAATCTCGCGCGCACGTTCAGCGCCACGCGCTGGCAGATCTTCTGGAAGATCGAGTTCCCGGCGTCGATGCCGGCGCTGTTCTCGGGCCTGCGCATCGGATCGACGCTCGCGGTCATCGGCGTCACGGTCGGCGAGCTCGTCGGCGGCATCAACCGCGGCCTCGGCTTCTTGCTGCTGAGCGGCGAGACGCAGGGCGCGCCGCTCGTCTTCCTCGCGATTCTCGTGCTCACCGTCATCGGCATCGTCGCCTACTGCGCGGTCATTCTCGCGGAGCGCGGCGTGCTCCACTACATGCCGCGCCGCGACTTCGGCAAACCGAACACCTAAGGAGGAAACCATGGATTCGCCTTCCGCCTCCCGCCCGGCCGAAGCGCCGGCGGCCGCCTCGTCCAAGCCCTCGCTGGTCGAGTCGATGAAAAGCCGCGTGGCGCGCTATTCGACGCGCACCTATGACTGGGACGCGCTGAAGTTCCAGGCCGATTTCGATCCGAAATACCGCCGCGCGCAGATGCGCTATCTCGGCACCGGCGGCACCGGCATCGATGCCGACAGCAACACCGTCCCGTCCGAGCATTTCACCTTCTCGACGATGGTGCTGCCGCCGGGCTGCGAGGGACCGCTGCACGTCCATCACGACGTGGAAGAAGTGTTCTTCATGATCCGCGGCAAGATCCGCCTGTTCCTTGAGAAGGACGGCGAGAAGTGGGAGACCGAGCTCGGCGAGCGCGATCTCATCTCGGTGCCGGCCGGCATCTATCGCGGTCTCGTCAACGAGCGCGACGAAGAAGCGCTGATGTGCGTGATGCTCGGCTCGCCGAAGCCGACGCTCCCCACCTATCCGCCCGATCACCCGCTCGCGAAGATCGACCGGAAGAAGAAGTAACGGTGCCTTTTGGCACCGTCATCCCGACCGAAGCGGGCGCGCCCTACGCGCGTCCGCGCAGGGGAGGGATCGCGTCGCAGCTGCCACGCGATGCCTCCGCTCCGCGAGCCGAAGGCGGCTCGCTCCGGTCGGCATGACGAATCGTGAAAAAGCGCTCGCCATGACCTCCCTCACCGGCAAGATCATCGTCGTCACCGGCGCCGGGCGCGGGCTCGGCCGCGCTTTCGCCGAGGGTGCGGCCAAGGCCGGCGCCGCGGCCGTGGTCGTCGCCGAACTGGTCGAGGAGTGGGGCCGCGCGAGCGCCGCCGCGCTGCAAAAGAGCGGCCACGAAGCGATGTTCGTGCCGCTCGATCTCGGCGACCCCGCCAGCGTGTCGGCGATGGCCGAGGCGGTGGGAAAGCGCTTTGGCCGCATCGACGGGCTCGTGAACAACGGCGCGATCGCCACCGGCATCGGCGGCAAGACTTTCGAGGAAATCGATATCGAGACATGGGACAAGGTGATGCGCGTGAACGTGCGCGGCACCTGGCTGGCCACGAAGGCTTGCGCACCGTGGCTGCGGAAAGGCGCCAATGGCGCGCGCGTCGTCAACATCGCGTCGGACACCGCGCTGTGGGGCGCGCCGCGGCTCCTGCATTATGTCGCGAGCAAGGGCGCCGTGATCTCGATGACGCGCTCGCTCGCGCGCGAGATGGGGCCGGATGGCATCGCCGTGAACGCCGTCGCGCCGGGCCTGACCGAGGTCGAGGCGACGCAATACGTGCCGAAGGAGCGCCACGATCTTTACGTCAACGGCCGGGCCATGCCGCGCGCGCAGCAGCCCGACGACGTCGTCGGCGCCGTGCTCTACCTGCTATCCGACGGCGCCGCTTTCGTCACCGGGCAGTTGCTGCCGGTGAACGGCGGCTTCGTTCTGCATTGAGGGCACGCATGAGCGAATTTCCATTGAAAACGGCGACGACCGCGGCCGGTCTCAAGATCGGATACCGCGAGGCGGGCG
>CAZUYG010000139.1:0-7674 GCA_964624265.1 uncultured Candidatus Odyssella sp. | reverse complement strand
GCGCGGTGGCGGAGCACGCGAGGGCGCTGATCCTGGCGCTCGCGCGCCGTCTCCCCGAAGCGCGCGACAATCAGGCGAAGCGCCAGTGGCGCGGCATGGTGTCCGATCTCGGCCGGCGCGAGGAAGAGATCGGCGGGAAGACGCTGCTCATCGTCGGCCTCGGCCGCATCGGCCAGCGGCTCGCGAAGCTCGCGAAAGCGTTCGATCTCCGTGTCGTCGGCACGAAACGCGATCCTTCCAGCGGCCAAGGCGCCGCCGACGAGATTCACGGCAACGAACGCCTGCTCGCCCTGCTGCCGCAAGCCGACATCGTGGCGCTCACCTGTCCTCTCACGCCCGAAACGGAGAACCTCATCGGCGCGAAAGCGCTCGCCGCGATGAAGCCGGGCGCGCACCTGATCAACGTCGCGCGCGGCAAGTGCGTCGACGAAGCGGCGCTCACGGCCGCGCTCGAGGCCGGATCGCTCGCCGCCGCCGCGCTCGATTGCGTGCGCGAGGAGCCGCTGCCGATGCACTCGCCGCTCTGGCTATTCCCGAACGTTCTCATCACGCCGCACAGCGCCGGCGAAACGCGCCGCTACGAAGACAACGTCATCGATCTGCTGATGGAGAATCTGGGCCGCCTGTGGCGTGGCGAAGCGGCGCTGAAGAATGAGATGCGATGATTCTCAATGGGGGCTCGTTGCATCTCTCTGTGCTTGATTTTCCAAGTCGGGCATGAGGCGCTCTAAGCAGCCAATTACAAACGGTCCCCAACGGCGCACGTCCTCACGATCATAGTACCTGTGCCACTGTTCGAGTGATTTGGGGGGGCACACGCTTGAACAGAGAAAGTCTCGCGACAATTGATTTATGCATGTCCCGATTGTGCGGGAAGAGCTCTTTCATGAGAGCGACGAGAGGCGCGGGATTGAATTTCGCGATTACGGCATTGCTCAATCTGATGAACTCACGACGCTCTGGGCGATTCAGCAGGAACCACAGGCGTTCGGTCTGGTCGTTCGGATCAACCCGATCAAATGCGCGAACGACCCAAACATTCACGCAAAAAGAGGAACCCTCATGCTTGCTCCAGGGTGCCCCTTGGCATTGAAACCAGATGACGATTTCTCGCTCGGCAATGCGGCGGACATGACCGAGATATCCGGATTTCAACCTGCGGAATCCGAGTTCTTTCATGCGCGCTCCGATTGCGCCCCGAAGCTCTCGATAGACATCCGTCGAACGCATGGGCCACACTTCGGCTAGGTTCGATGCTCAGACTTGAGCACCACGAATCCATCACGTCATATCTTTTCTTGTTTCAGTTTCTTATTCGCGTCCATTGTCGAAGGTAGGGGCGGGTATCCGACGCAGTGCTGTCGGATAAGCACTGAATTGACCTCATGGTCCCAATCGAAATGGAATCTGGCCAAACGGGAGAGCACGTGTTTGTCACTTCTCGCGTTGCTGTTTGAAGTTTTTCACCGCCTCCATCGTCGCGCGACTGGGAGCGTATCCAACGACCGAATATTTGATTCCGTTTTGCGCATATGCCTTTCGATAATCTTCAATTGCGGCGACCGGAAATCCCTCCGCGGCCAAAATCTTCACGTCAACGGGCTCCCAAAGGCTTGCCGTGCCGTCCTCCACAATCTCGAGGAGTCGTTCCTCGGTCAGGCCCCAGCGAAGCACCTGCATCTCCTCAGCCTTTGGATTTTCTCCTGGCGTCATTGGCATCATGAATATTTCGTCCTCTTCCAAAAGGTAGGATTGACTCGAAAAGCTGAGCGCACTGTTCTTCGGAAAATACTCGAAAAACACGAGATAGCATTCGCCCAGGAAGAGGAGAGCCAGCCTGCGCTCGCCAAACCGCTTCGCGTCGTCAGCCGGTGCCCAAAGGCCCCCGAAGTGCGGCGTGTAGTTGTCGCCCGTATATTTGGTCACCATCACTGTCGCTCCTCAGATAGCAGTTTCTCGACCAAACGCAGCCACTCCTCATAGGAAATCCACCGGTCATAGGGCGGAGCAAGGGCGCGCATGTCGCCGTTATTCGGATTGATCTCCACGATGTGCGCATCGAGCATTCTGAGGCGCCTTTTCTGGGGTTCCCGATGACGCGCACCGAATTTCTTCACGTCGACATACAGCCGAATTTGATCACTTTTTGTTCCTATTGGCAAGTCGGGAATTGTGCCTCCATCGCCCTCAATCCAGACAAGCCGCTTCGACCATGCCGAAACTTTCATTCGTTCGATATCTCTAATGATGATCTGTCTTCCTTGTTCTTCTGCACTTCCCCCGACCGCGCGATTCTCCTTGATCTGTCTCTGTTTTTTGGCCAACTCCTCGGGGGTTCGAGGCCGTGATCCGCCGATATCGCGAATCGGCCGCCCACCACGCATGCTCCCCATCGCGCCAAAAATCAGACGAAAATCGGGGTAGCCCGTGTTCTTCTTGGCGGTGTCGACGATCTTGCCGGCGTCGGTCTTGTCCTCTTCGTCAAGGCGGACAATTTCGGCAATGACCGCGAGGTCGCCGTTGGAAAGGTGGCGCTCGATATCTTGCGGAAACAAGCGCTGGAGTTCGGCAATCGCGTGTGCAGATGCCAAACGCTCTTCGACGCGCACCCTTCGGTCGGCTGTTACAATCTGCTCCCAAAGCCGCCGGCGCACGATGAAGGGGACGAACCCTTCTCGTTTGGAGATTTCCACAATCAGATCGATTCGCGCTCGCCAATCGTCCCGAGGCAGGGCGCTATGACGCTCGGAGATCTCCTTGGTGATCTCCTCTTCCCTCGCGCGGCGCTCCGCTTCGGTTGTTGGCGGTAGGCGCTGGCTTCCAGGCGCTGGAGGCGCAGCAGGAACTTTGTAGTCCTGTGCCGGCTCGACCCGGCCCTGATCCACTTCGGACGGCGGCGGTGCGTCGCCGGCAATGCCAGGCAGTTCCGCAATCTGCGGCTGCGACGGGGCGAGCGCTTGATCGAGATCGCGCCACCGAGCGCCGCCACGCGGCGGCGCGGCGGCCTCTGCCTTAAAGCGCTGGGCGAGCGGCCCCGCTTGTTGCGTCTGCTCGTCAAGCCAATTGTCGGCCGCGGCTTTGCCGTTGGCTGATTCGATGCGTTGATATTCGAGTGCGAGCTTCGTGCGCTCGGCGTTGGTGAGAACGCGTCGGTCTGCTTCCGGGATACCGCGCTGGGCCTGGGCGTCGAGGCGGAGCTTGTAGCGGGCGGCGGCCTCTTCTTCGGGCGTGGCGATGCGGCCGTCGCGCTTGCGCGCGGCGATCTCGCGCTCGATCGAGGCTTCGCCGGCGCGGGCCGGGTCTTCCGAGCGGACGCGGCGGATGTCGGCCGCCACTTCGCGCGCGAGGGCGGGATCGGCCTTGGCGTCGTCGTCCTCGTCGAGCGCGCGCGCGATGCCGGCTTCGTCCAGCTGGGCGAGGCGGTGGCGGAGCGCGGACTTGCGATACGCGCGTTCGAGCGCGCGGGCGCCGGCGTTGATCTCGGCTTCGCCGTCGCCGCGGGCGCGGCGCTCGGCGCGCCAGGCGTCGATCGCATCACGGCGGGCGTCTTCAATCTTGGATCGGTCGCCGGCAACAACGGCCGCGGCGTGCTCCTGCTCGGCCTCATTGCTGCGATGGGCGAGCGTGCCGAGGGCGGCGCGGGCGCGTGCGGCGCGGTCGTTGTCGCCGATGCGGCGCTCGGCCTCCGCGGCGGCGGCGCTGGCACTGGTCAGCGCGCTGGCGCGGAATTCTTCGGGGAGTATGCCGGCGAGACCGTTCGCGGCGGCTTCGACGAGCTTGCGCGCTACAGCAGCATCGCCACCGGCGAGAGTGACGGCGAGATCGATGCCTTTCGTGAGCAAGGTATCGGCGGCGGTGAGGGCCAGGCCGGTTTGCGCGTCGGGATGATCGAGCGGCGCGGGTGCGGACGGAGCCGGGCCGATGTTCGGACTCGTGCCGCGCAGTGGCCCCGCGGCGGTGTCGTCGCCGAGGATGGCCGGCCGCGTACCGCGCGCGGGCAGCTTCCAGCTCCGCGGACCCATCCATTCGGCCTGCGCGTCGGCGGCGGCGAGCGCTGCATCGTCCGCCGCCGGCGTTTCGCCGAACAGGCCCGCAGCGCGAAGCTTCTCGGCCGCGGCGCTGCGCAAGTTCGGAGCCGGCGGCGGCACGGTTTCGCCGAGCAGCGGCTGGCGGAGCAGCGAGCGCACGTGATCGAGCGCGCTGACGCTTTCGCTCGTCCACGCGAACGGCGGCAAGGATCCGGCCTCGTCGTCGTCAGATAGCGGCGGGCGCTGCTCGTCCCACCAGGAAAGATCGTCGTCGCGGTCGGCCATGGGCGCTCACGAGAGACAATGAGGTGCGGGGGAAAGGCGCCCCTCGCCCCCTCGGGGTGCGGCGCGGGGAGGAACGCGGCCGGCACCGGCCGGCGGAGGGGCACGCCGGCGTGAGGAGGGGGCGAGGGGTCCGCGGCGCCCGGCGACGCTCGGCCGAGGGCGGAGCGTATGGCGAAGCTTTCGCTTCGCCCGGCCGGTGCGCGCCGCGGAAGGAGGGCTTCAAACGCCGGGATAAAGCCGGCGGAAGCCCTCCTCGACGCGCTTGACCAGATCGGGCTCGTGGTCGCGCCAGTAGCGCGGGTCGCGCACGAGCGTGTCGAGTTCGTTTTGCGAAGGACCGGCGGCGGGCGCGTCGCCGGCCAGGAAGCGCGGCTCGCCGGCGCGCATCATGTGATGCAGCGCCGCGATGCCGTCGGGCGTGGCGGAGAGCGTCTCGAACAGCGCCGGCGGCAGGTGGCGCTCGCCCCAGCCCTTCACCTGCCGCGCGATCGTCGCGAAGCGCTCGGGCCCGCCGAAATGCGCCTCGAGCCGGCCCTGCGCCATCTTCTTCTCGTACTCGGCCGCCATGCCGGCGATCACCGGCACCACGCGCTCCGCTGCGAGATCGTAGACGAGCTGCGCCTGCGTCTGGTTGAACCCGGCCGCGTGCAGAAGCCCGTCGATCTCCGCGTCGCGCTCGAGCCATGGATGCGAGACGCGCACCGCGTAGTCTTCGGGCGAAGCGGGCACCGTGGTATCGAGGCCATCGGCGCCGTGCGTTTCCGGAGCAGTTTCGGCGTCCCCGGCATCCCCGGCGTCCTCGGCGTGCGGAGCGTCGGGCGAGGCGCGGTCCGGAACGGGATCGCGCGGCGGCTCGGTGGCATGCGGCGATGTTCCGTCGGCCTCGGCCCGGCGCATCTCGGCCATTCGTCCGAGCTTCTGCTCGAGCGCGCGGTAGGATTTCGCGAGATCCTCGACGCGCACGCGGCCCGCGCCGCCATCCCAGAATTTCTCCGGAATGAAGACGGGACGCACGGGCGGCGCGGTGTCCGGAGCCACGCCCGTTGGCGGGTTCGGGAACGGCGCCGGGGCGGGCGCTTCGGCGGGCATGGAATCGGCGGCGAATTCGCTGTTCGACATTGGCGTGTTCCTTTGCGTGGGTGTCACTGGCCGGCGCGGCCGCGCGCGGCGAGCGCGTGGATGTAGGCGACGAGCTGGCGCTGGCCCTCGAGGTGGCGGAGCTGCGCGTCGGCGGCGTCCGGACCGAGCGCACGGCGGAGCGTCATGTCGGTGAGGTGGCGCAGCGCCGCCTCGCCCTCGGGCGATGCGAAGCAGCGGGCGAAAGCGCGCGCGAGTTCGGCATTGGGCGGGTCGGCGCCGTTGCCAGGCTCCGCCACGGGCGCATCGAACCACCGCCAGCCATTTCTGGGGTCAGGCCGCATCGGTGGCCTCCGCGATTGATCGCGGTTTGTTCCCGGCGGGCGGCGCGCCCGGATCGGCGACCACCGGCGCCAGGGCGCCAAGCCCGCCCGGCGTCTTGAGCATGCCGGCGAGTCCGGGCAGCGCCGTCGCGGCGCTGCGCAAAAAGCCGGCGAGATCGCCGCCGGGCGGCGGCGCCGGTTTCACGAGCTCGGCCGGCACGCCAAGCGTGCGCGCGAGCCAGCGGCCCGCGGCGGCGCCGTCAACGACCGCGCCGGCCTCGGGGCCGAGCCGCGCCGTCATCTCGATCCAGCTCACCACGTTGCGCGCGTCTTCTTTCGCCTGGTCCTGCGCGAGCGGCGAGCGGTATTGCAGCGCCACGACGCGGCCATCGACGACGATGTCGGGAATCTCGCGGCGCCGCCGCAGGATCGCGAGGCCGCGCTGGATCAGCGGCGTCAGCAATTCCGATTGCAGGCGGCCATAGGTGGCGCCGAGGATGCGGCTCATCTCGGCCGATCGCTCCAGCACTTCCGTCGCCGTCATGCGCGGCGCGTCGATCTGCGCCAGCGCGTCGGCCATCAGCGCGTGGCGGATGCGCGCGCGCAAATCGTCGAGCACGAGCTGCGAGACGTCGAATTTTCCCGGCGCCTCGAGCGGCGTGAGGCCGGCCGATCCCACGGACTTCGGGATGATGCTGCCGGGCACGAGCTTGATGTTGGCCGGGTTGAGCACGCCATCGTCTTCGGCCTGCCAGATGCCGGTCGCGGCGATCGACGCGTTCTTCAGCACCAGCTCGACCACCTTGTTCGCGGTCTTGATGTCGGGCAGCGCCTTCATCACCGGCGAACGGCCATAGGCCTCGCCCGGCGCTTTCAGCCAGCGGAACGCAATGAACGGCGAGCGCTGGAAGCGGCCTTCGGCCAGCGGGCCGTCATCCGCCGCAGTTTCCGCGCCGCCGCGCAGCGCCACGTAGCGAAAGCCTTGGCGATCGTCGGGCTCCGGCATGACCGCCTCGATCACGTCGACGTTCGCGTCTTCCCCGGCATCGATGCGCCGCACCGTGTCGGCGTCGAGCGTGGCTTTGGGAAAGCGCTTCCGGAATTCCTCGCCGCGCAGGGCGGTGCGGCGAAACACCGTTTCGAGCCGCCCCTGCGCGCTCTCCTCGAGCCAGGCCTCGGCCAGCGGAACCGCCGTGAAACGGAAAGCCGAGTCCGCACCGAGCGGCGCTTCCTCGAACAGCAGGCAAGCCGTGCCGGCTGCGGCGAGGTCGAGGTAGCATTGATGAATCTCGACCGCGAAATTCGAGCGGTCGAAATGCATCTGCAGCGTCTCCGCGATCGCTTCGAGTTCGGGCCCGGCTTTCTGCTGCTCGTCGGGCGCGAGATCGCGGCCGGCAGCGAGACCGAACCAGCGGGACCATGGCGGCGTCAGACGCGCCAGCAGGCTCGCCGCCAGCTGGTCCACCGCGTCCGGGGCCGTTCCGTCGAACAGGCGCGACGACAGCAGAGGCGGCGCCGCGCTTTGACCGTCGCGCATTTGCAGGGAAGACCGCGCCGGCGGCAGCGCGAACTCGTAACATTCCTGCCAGAGGGTTTCCCACGCGGCGCGCGCGGCGCGTGCGCGTTCGAAGCGGCGGCGCACGGCCGCGACGGCATCGATTTCCGGATCGCTCATCGCTCAGGCTCCCAGCAGGCGCTTGCCCTCGACCGGCGGCCGAAGCACGCCGCGTTCGGAGGTCTGGATCGTTCCTCCGCGTCCGCGCCGTCGCCGCTCGAGTGCGGCGAGCCGTTCCTTGCGCGCCTCCTCTTCCGGATCGGGTTGCGGCAGCGTCGGAATCGGCGGGGGCGGCGGCGCGGGACTGCGAAAAAGGGAACCCATGGCGAATATCCGCTGTTTGTGCCTTAGTTCATATATTAGGTTTTATGTCTTATTTTATTGATGCCCGCATGTCAACCGGAAT
>CAZUYG010000138.1:0-7705 GCA_964624265.1 uncultured Candidatus Odyssella sp. | reverse complement strand
CGGCCAGGGCAGGCGGGAGAGGAGCGTCCACGCCGCCGCGAACTGGCCGAGCGGGTCGGCGGCGCGTTCGGTCGGGGGCGCGGCGGGAGGGTTCATCGCTTCGAGATTGCGCATGCGGCGCGGGGCCGCTAGACCGCGCGCCGGGATTGCGGGCGGGGATTCGCACCATGCGCGACTTCAGCGAGCGGCTCAAGCATCTGCCGGGCCCGGACGAGGCCTGCGCCGCCGCCGCGGCCGCGCGCGAGGCGCAGCTCACCAAGCCGCCCGGCTCGCTCGGCCGGCTCGAATTGCTGGCGGCATGGCTTTCCGCGTGGCAGGCGCGTCATCCGCCGAAGCTCGAGCGGGTGCGCATCGCGGTGTTCGCCGGCAATCACGGGGTCGTCGCGCGCGGCGTCTCGGCCTATCCGCCCGAAGTGACGGTGCAGATGGTCGCGAATTTCAGCGCTGGCGGCGCGGCGATCAATCAGCTCGCGCGCGCGATGGGCGCCGAACTCGTGGTGACGCCGCTTGCGCTTGAGACGCCGACCGCGGATTTCACGGCGGGGCCGGCGATGAGCGAAAGCGATCTGCGCGCCGCGCTGGCGGCGGGCGAAGCCGCCGCCGAAACCGGCATCGATCTGCTCTGCGTCGGCGAAATGGGCATCGGCAACACGACGGTGGCCGCGGCGCTGGCCGCCGCGCTGCTCGGCGGCACCGGCGCGGAATGGGTCGGGCGCGGCACCGGCGTTGACGAGGCCGGCCTCGCGCGCAAGGCGGCGGTGGTCGATGCGGCGCTGGCGCATCATGGGGCCGCCCTCGCGGACCCGGTCGATGCGCTACGCCGCGTGGGCGGGCGCGAGTTGGCCGCGATCGCCGGCGCGGTGCTGCGCGCGCGCGAATTGCGCATTCCGGTGGTGCTCGACGGTTTCGTCGCGACGGCCGCCGCCGCGGTCTGGGCCAAAGCGCGTCCCGGCGCGCTCGATCATTGCGTCGCCGGCCATTGCTCGGCCGAGGCCGGGCATCGCGGGCTGCTGACGCGGCTCGGCCTTGCGCCATTGCTCGATCTCGGCATGCGCCTCGGTGAAGCCTCGGGCGCCGCCGTCGCGATCGGCTTGCTGCGCGCCGCCGTCGCCGCTCACGCCGGCATGGCCACGTTCGAGGAGGCCGGCGTCAGCGACAAGGACGGCTGAGGCCGTCTTCACGAATGCACGAAGCCTTTGCCCGTGCGGTCGAATGGATCGGGGGCGAGGCCGAGGCAGCGCTGGCGGAGATCGTCCCAGGCGGCGAGGCGCGCCCAGTCCGGCTTGCGCAGCGGGCGGCCGTCGTCGCCGAGAAACGGGTTGGGCAGGAAGACGGTCATCTGCTGCTCGGCGCCGCCATTGTAGAGGCGCAGGCCCCACGAGGTCGGCGCGCCGTCGCGCGGATTGAGCATCCGATAGAGCTCGGCGCGCGCGCAGCGCCGGTGGCGGGCGAGCTCGGGCGGCGTCGGCGACGCGCCGATGCCCTTGGTGTCGCCGATGCAAAGATGAAAATGCCACGCGCTGAAATCGACCGTGACATAGCCGTCGAAGAGCGCCACCTTGCGCGGCGGGCCCGGCGCCTTCACTTCCCACGCGGCACCCTGGATGAGGATGCCGCAGAAGACGGACTCCCAGTAGGTTTCGAAGATGTGCTTGACGAGATCGAACAGCGCCTTTTCGCCGGTCGGGATCGGGAAGATCTCGACCCGGCCCATTCCGGGCTCGTCGACCGTGCGCGACAGCGGTGCTTGCATGCGGATGGATCCGGCGGCTGATTGCGGCGAGACTGTGGCACCGGCCGCAAGTAACCATCAAGCCTAACCTTTCTCTATCGCTTCATGCCGTAATCGCGCGCCATGGCGGGCAAGTTTCCGAAAGTCATGCTGATCACCGGCGGCGCGCGCGCCGGCAAGAGCCGCTACGCGGAGCGCCTGATGGCCGCGCGCCCGGCGCATCACGCCGTCATCGCCACCGCCACCGCCGGCGACGCGGAGATGGCAGACCGCATCGCGCGCCATCGCGCCGAGCGCGACAAGACCTGGGAGACGATCGAGCAGCCGATTTCGGTGCGCTCGGCGATCCGCAACGCGGCGCGGCCCGACCGCATCGTGCTGGTCGATTGCCTGACGCTCTGGATCAGCAATCTCATGGCCGAGCAGCGCGACATCGAAGTGGAGATGCAGGGCCTCGTCGGCACGCTGAAGATCGCGGCGGGACCCGTGATCGTCGTCTCGAACGAAGTGGGCCTCGGCATTGTGCCGGACAACGCGCTCGCGCGGGCGTTCCGCGACAATCTCGGTCGCGCGAACCAGCTTGTCGCCGCGGCGGCGGAAGTGGCCGTGTTCATGGCGGCGGGAATCCCGATCGTGCTCAAGGGATCGTTGCCGAGCTGACGGCCGCCGTCAGCCGCGCGAGACGCGCCTCCAAGGCAGCACGTAGTCCGCGCCGTCGTGCCGCCCGCGCACGGCCTCGACGCGATAGGTTTCGGCGAGGCACTCCGGCGTCAGCACGTCGGCGGGCGCGCCCTCGGCCGCGATGATGCCGTTGTCGAGCAGCACGAGGCGGCGGCAGAACCGGGCGGCCAGCGCGAGGTCGTGCAGCACGACGACGATGCCGGTGCCGGCCGCGGCGAGACCGGCAAGATGCTCCATCACTTCGAGCTGGTGATACGGGTCGAGCCCCGCCACCGGCTCGTCGGCGAGCAGGATCTCCGGCGCTCCGGCGAGCGCGCGCGCGAGCAGCACGCGCGCCTTTTCGCCGCCGGACAGCCGCGTGGCGGGGCGCGCCGCGAGGTCGGCGATGTCGAGCGCTTTCATCGCATCGGCGGCGATCGCGCGATCCCGTTCGCCCGCGCTTTCCCAGGCGCCGAGATGCGGCATGCGGCCCATCGCGACGATCTCGGAAACGGGCAGCGCCCAGTGGATCGTGCCGTCTTGCGGCAGATAGCCGAGGCGCCGCGCACGTTCTTTGCGGCCGACTTCGGCGAGCGGGCGGCCGTCGAGCGTCACGGTTCCGTCGGCGGGTTCGACGAGGCCGGCGAGCGCGCGGAGCAAGGTCGTCTTGCCGGCGCCGTTGGGGCCGATCAAGCCGACGAACGCTCCCGATTCGACGGCGGCGCTCACGCCACCGAGCGCGGTGCGCGTGCCGAGCTTGACGACGAGATCGCGCGCGGCAAGGCGCGTCATGGCTCGCTCCGCCGCGCCTGCAAGACCAGCGCGAGGAAGAACGGTGCGCCGATGAGGGCCGTGAGCACGCCGAGATTGATCTCGCGGTCGGTGAGGATCATGCGGGCGGCGAGATCGGCGAGCAGCGTCAATGTCGCGCCGCCGAGCGCACTCGCCACCAGCAGCGCGCCGGGGCGATGCCCGACGCGGCCGCGCAGCAGGTGCGGCACGACGAGGCCGACGAAACCGATCACTCCCGCGACGGCGGTGGAGGCGCCGACGGCGAGCGCCGTCCCGAGGACGAGGCGCAGGCGCACGCCCGAAAGGCCGATGCCCATGCTTTGCGCGGCGTCCTCGCCGAGCGTGAGTGCATCGAGGCCGCGCCCGAGCGTCGCCAAGATCGCGACACCGGCCAGGATGAAGGGCAGCGCGAGCCACACATGCGTCATGCTGCGATCGGTGAGTCCGCCGAGCATCCAATGGATGATTTCGAGCGTCGCATACGGACTGGGCGCCACGCTCAGCGCCAGCGCCGTGAGGGCTCCGGCGAGCGCGTTCACGGCGACGCCGGCGAGGATCAGCGTCGCCGTGGAACCGCCACGGCCGGCCAGCGCGTAGACCAGCCACACGCCGACGCCCGCGCCAATCAGGCCGCCCAACGGCAGGGCAAGCGGGAAGGCGCGCGAGAGCCCGAAATAGAATACGATCACCGCGCCGAGCGCGCCCGAGGCCGAAACGCCGACGACACCGGGCTCGGCCAGCGGATTGCGCAAATAGCCCTGCAGGGCCGCGCCGGATATGCCCATCGCGGCGCCGATCGCGAGCGCGAGGATCGCGCGGGGCAGGCGGATCTCCAGCACGATCAGGCGCAGCGACTCGGGCCCCTGGCCGAACACCGCGCCGATCGCCGCGCCGAGGTCGATGGCGACCGGCCCGAGCGCGAGCGAAGCAAGAAATCCCGCCAGCGCGGCGAGGGCGAGCAGCGCGAGCAGGCCGCGATTCATGGCCGCCGTTCGGTTTCGGCGCGCAGGCGCGCCAGCCGCTCGGCCGCCTCGGCCACGAACGGCGTTTCGCAGGTCCAGAGCCGCCCGGGTATCGCCGCGAAAGGTTTCTGCGCGGCAAGGCGCGCAAGCGCGGGGTGGCGCACCGTTTCGACGGCGCGCGAGGCCGAGGTTTCCGCCGTGTCGATCGCGATCAGGGCGTCGATGCGCGTCGTCGCCACATGTTCGAGATTGAGTCGGCCGCCGATGCGCAGGCCGAGGCGCCCGGCGAGATTTTCGAAGCCGGCCGCGCGGATCACGTCGTCGGCCAGCGTGCCCGGCTCGGCCGTGTAGCCGCTCGTGTTGTAGAATGCGAGCACGGGGCGCGGCCCCGCCGGCACCGCGGCGGCGATCGCGGCAAGGCGCCGGTCGAGGTCCGCCACCAGCGCCGCCGCCTTCTCGGGCTCGCCGACGATGTCGCCCACCCAGCGCATGCCGGCGCGAACTCCGTCGATCGAGTTGGCGAGACGCATCACCTCGACGCGTTGTCCGACGCGGCGCAGCAGCGCGATCGTGTCCGGCGCCGAATATTCGCCGCCGATCACGAGATCGGGCATCAGCGGCATCACCTCTTCGGCGCGCCCATGCGTGGTGCGGAAACCGCGCGCCTCCCGGGGCATGTTCGACCAGTCGCGGTCGCTCGCGAACGCCGTCAGCGCCGCAATGCGCCGCGGTTCGACCATCAGCAGCAAGAGCTGATCGACGCAGACGTTCAGGGAAACGATGCGTTGCGGCTTGGCAGGCGCTTGCGCGCGCGCGGGTGAGGCGAGGATTGCGGCCAAGATCGCGAGCGCGGCAAGAGCCCTCACTTCCCATCGCCGCGCGGAGAGCGCGGCGATGCGCCCCTTCTCTCCCGCTACGTGGGAGAGAGAAATGGAAGCAGCGGCCTCTTCCTTCACTCTCCCGCGCGGCGGGAGAGAAGGGGCCCGTTCGCCGCCTTTGGCGGCGAACGGGAAGCGAGTGCCGCGGCCGCGCGCACGGTTCATTGCAGCGCTGCGAAGCGCACGCGGAGGCCGCCGAAGGCGGCGATGCCCGGCGTGCCGAAGGTGAACACCTCCTGATACTTCTGGTTCAGCAAATTCTCGATGCGCCCGTAGAGTTCGACGTTCTCGTGGATTTTGAACGATGCGGCGACATTGAGCAGGACGAAGCCGTGCAAGTCCACGCTCCCGGTGCTGAAATCGGAGAAGAACACCGTGTCGCGCTGCGGGCCGTTGAAGCGCGCGTTGACGTGGATGCGCGCGCGGTCGTCGAGGAACGTGTAGGTCGCAAACACGCTGCCGATGTGTTTCGCGCGGCGCACCGGCTGGTTGCCCTGGGGATCCTGCGCATCCGTCCAGGTGTAGGAGCCGCCGAGCTCGAGCCCGGCGAACGGGCGGATCTTCGCCGCCACCTCGATGCCCTGGATGTCGGTCACGCCGATGTCGTTGCGCGCGGTCTGCTGCGTCACCACGATGCGGTCGGTGAGCCGGCTGCTGAAATAGGTGACGTCGACCGTCGCGCGGCGGTCCCAGAACGACTTCTCGATGCCGACATCCCAGCCGAACGACTGCTCGGATTTCAGGTTCGGATTCGGCGTGAAGCCGGGGAAGCGTCCGAACAGCTGGAAGAGATCGGGGTTGCGGATGCCGGTGCCGGCGCTGGCGTGGAGCCGGGCGCCCCAGTCGCGCAGCACATAGGCGCCGGTCGTGCGGTAGGTCACGCGGTCCTGAAAGAAATCGTTGTCGTCGAAGCGCACCGAGCCGGTGAGGAACAGGCGGTCCCAGAGGGCCAGCGCATATTCGCCGACGTAGCTCTTGCTCTCGATCGCCTGCTCGAAATAGCCGAATGCGCTCGACGAGAGCACCGCCTGCCGCTCGTGCTCGAACAGGAACGTGAAACGATGCTCGGCATTGGCGATCTCCGGCGTGGAGAGCCGGAGCGACGTCTGATTGTCGATCTTGCGGCGGCGCGATTTGTTGGTGAACACGCCGGGGAAGACGTCACCGACCGCATCGTTCTGCGTCCAGCCGTAATTGAGGCCGGTGCGGTTGGTGAGGCGCCCGTCGAACAGCCGGATCGTCGCGTCCGCGCGGCCGAACAGCTGTTCGAACTTGTAGTAGGAGCGGTCGTCGACGGCGATGCAGACGCCGCTAGGCTGGCACGGAATCGTGAAGGCGTCCTGGAACGTGTCGAAATGCCCGAGGCTTTTCGACGAGCGTCCGGCGATCGACAGCTCGAAATACTCGGACGGGGTGAACGTGGCCGTTCCGCTGAAGACGTTGACGCGGAACGGATCGCTTTCGGCGTTGCCGTTGCGGCGGTCTGCCGACGAAATGCCGGCAGTCTGCAGGTGGTTCCAGTGGAACGCGGCCTTCAGCATGTCGCTGCCGAAGCGGGCGCCGGCGCCGCCGGCAAGCGTGCGGAACGATCCGGCCTCGGTGAACCCGCTCACCTCGAGCCCCTTGCGCCCGCGCCTGGTGACGATGTTGACGACGCCGCCGATCGCCTCGCTGCCGTAGATCGAGCTCTGCGGCCCGCGCAGCACCTCGATGCGCTCGATGTCGGCGGCGGGAAGCTGCGAGAAATCGAAGCTCTGGCCGAGCGAGGGATCGTTGACCTTGATGCCGTCGATGAGCACGAGCGTGTGGTTGCTCTCGGCGCCGCGGATGCGCACGTCCACCTGGCCGCCGAAGCTGCCGGTGCGGCCGACGGATATGCCCGGCACTTCGCGCAGAATGTCCGCCGCCGTGGGCGTTTGGCGCGTTTCGAGATCGGCGCCGGTGACGACCGTGGCCGAGCTGCCGACGCGTGCGCCGGGCAGGGGCTCGCGCGAGGCGCTGACGACGGTTTCGGGAAGCAGGGTCGCCGTTTCGGCGAATGCCACGGGCGAATAGCAAAGCAGGCTCGCGCCGGCGGCGAGAGCGCAACGAAGTGCGGATAGCGGGGAGCGCATCGGAGTTCCTCCATGATGGGTGACGAAGGGATCGGTCACCACCACGGAGAATCCGTCCGCCTGAAGGGCCACCCCGCCCGACAGATGGGTGACGTCTCCTCGCCGGCAGGTCTCCTGGCTCGCGGGTCTGGGCGGATTGCCCGTCTTCCCAAAGCACGCCGGTTTCGGCGTGCGTCAGTGACGATTAGTGGGCAACCGCTCGCCGCTTACAGTTGCGGGGGCAGCCACGGACTGGGAGCGAAAGCTCCGCACCGTGTTCCCTTTTCAAGTCCTCGGCGCAGCAACGCTGCTCCTCGGACTACCGGAAAGGCGAAACCATAACAGGCACGCGCGGCGCGATTGTCAAGGCGATTGCCGCGCTGGCGCCGCGCGGCGGCGGCCTCATGCGCGCTCCAGCGCCGCCGTGATGTGATCCTGCAGCCGCTCGACCGCGCGGCTGCACGGCCGTTTGCTCAGGACGGCGATCTCGGTGTCCGGAAGCAGCGGCAGGCTCCGGCCGTCGTCGAACGTCGTCAGGCCTGCCGGCACCATGCCCTTCGGCACCACGGTGATGCCCAGCCCGGCGCG
>CAZUYG010000137.1:0-7730 GCA_964624265.1 uncultured Candidatus Odyssella sp. | reverse complement strand
GGGCACTTGTTCTGCCAGGGATTGGCGGCGCCGCTGCTCGTGACGATCCCGTCCTTGATGTAGACCTTGCCGTCGCTGCCGGCCGAGCCGATTACCCTGTACCGTGTCGGCTCCTTGAGCATCGTGACGTCGAAGGCGAGGCCGGTCGACTCGCCCGTCATCGTCGTGAAGCGCATCGCGATGGTGCCTTCCCCCAGCACGCGCACATTGTCGACCGAGCGCGCCGTGGAATTGCCGGCGCTGAACACGACGCGATATTGCGCGCCGGACGGCGTCTGGCCGCGCTCGAAGATCACGTGCGGATTGTTTCCGGCGGGCGGGCGGGCGCAGTTGGCCGCCCATCGCCCGAGGATGCCAAGCTCGGCAAGCATGTTGGCGGGGCTCTGCGCGAATGATGCCGGCACCGGCGCGAGGCAGGCAAGTACGGCTGCGGCGAAGACGGCGCGGTGGTGCATGGCGGCTCCAGGGGACTAGGCCTCGACAACGAATGCTCGCAGTATAGCGCGAAGAGGCACCGCCGAGGAGCGTTCGCCGCCATGAACACCGCAGCCGAAGCGCGTCCCATCGCGGCGCGCCCCGAGGTGAGCCGGCTCTATCGCACCGAGGAATCGGCCGCCGTTCTGGCGTTGCTCGATCGCGCCGAACTGCCGCCGGAGCAGTGGGCGCGCGTCGAGGCGGAGGCGCGGCGGCTCGTCGGCAGCGTGCGCGCTGCCCGGAAGAGGGAAGGCGGGCTCGACGCGTTCCTGCACGAATACCGGCTCGACACGGCCGAGGGCGTCGTGCTGCTTTGCCTCGCGGAAGCCTTGCTGCGCATCCCCGACGCCGACACGCAAGACCGCTTCATTCGCGACAAGATGGCGGACGCGGACTGGCGCAAGCATTTGGGCGCCAGCGATTCGATGTTCGTCAACGCCTCCACCTGGGCGATGATGCTGACCGGCCGCATCCTGCGCTGGGAGAAGCTCGCCGCCGG
Organism: uncultured Candidatus Odyssella sp.; assembly: GCA_964624265.1. Taxonomy (GTDB): domain Bacteria; phylum Pseudomonadota; class Alphaproteobacteria; order Bin65; family Bin65; genus SBBV01. The sequence goes on along the minus strand of CAZUYG010000137.1, from coordinate 6,757 downwards.
CGGCGTCGAGGGCGTGCTCGCCAAGCTCGTCGCGCGCAGCGGCGAGCCGGTCATCCGCCAGGCGGTGCGCGAGGCGATTCGCATCCTCGGCCGCCAGTTCGTGATGGGGCGCACGATCAAGGAGGCGCTGGAGCGGGCGGCAAGCACCGAAGGCCGCGCGTATCGCCATTCCTTCGACATGCTGGGCGAGGCGGCGCGGACGGCGGCCGACGCCGAGCGATACCAAGAGGCCTATGCGCGCGCGATCGACGCGATCGGCGCCGCGGCCGGCGGCAGGGGCCCCCTCGAAGCGCCGGGCATCTCGATCAAGCTTTCGGCGCTGCACCCGCGCTACGAGTGGGCGCAGCGCGAGCGCGTGATGCGCGAGCTGATCCCGCGCGTCGCGGCGCTCGCCGAGGCGGCGCGCAAGGCCGATATCGGCGTCACGATCGATGCCGAGGAGGCGGATCGTCTCGATCTGCATCTCGACGTGATGGCCGCGGTGGGCGATGGCCTCAAGGGCTGGGACGGCTTCGGCCTCGCGCTTCAGGCCTATCAGAAGCGGGCGCCCGCGATCATCGACTGGCTCGCCGCCGAAAGCGCGCGCACGGGACGGCGCTGGATGGTGCGGCTCGTCAAGGGCGCGTATTGGGACACGGAGATCAAGCGTGGGCAGGAGCGGGGCCTCGAGGGCTATCCGGTCTATACGCGCAAGGCCGCGACCGACGCCTGCTACATGGCATGCGCCAAGGCGCTGCTCGCGAACCCGAAAGCGTTCTATCCGCAGTTCGCGACGCACAACGCGTTGACGATCGCGTATGTCCTCGAGCTCGCGGGCCCGCGCCGGGATTTCGAGTTTCAGCGCCTGCATGGCATGGGCGAGGCGCTCTATCGCGACGTCATTGCGGGGCACAAGGCCGCGTGCCGCGTCTATGCCCCGGTCGGCAGCCACGAGGACCTGCTGCCCTACCTCGTGCGGCGTCTGCTCGAAAACGGAGCCAACAGCTCGTTCGTCAACCGGATAGCCGACGAGGCGCTGCCGATCGACGAACTCGTCGAGAATCCGGTAACGCGCCTGCGCGGCAAGAAGCGCATCCCCAATCCGCGGATTCCTCTGCCGCGCGACATGTTCGGGGCCGAACGCGCGAACAGCCGGGGCTACGATCTGAGCGACCCGGTCGTGCTAGCCGGCCTCTCGGAGGCGATGGCCCGTGCCCCGCTGGTGGAAAACGCGGGCCCGCTCGTCGCCGGTGAAGAGCGCGGACGTGAGCGCGCGCGCGAGGCGATGAGTCCGAATGGCGGACCGTGCACACTCGGCTTCGTCGCCGACGCGGCGGAGGCCGATGTCGCCGACGCGCTGGCCGCCGCGGCGGGCGCGTTCCGGTCGTGGGATGCGCTTGGTGTCGAGCGCCGGGCCGCGATGCTCGGGCGCTTCGCCGACCTGCTGGAAACGCGCGTTCCGGAATTCATGCATCGCTGCGTGGCGGAAGCCGGCAAGACCTGGCCTGATGCGCTTGGCGAAGTGCGCGAGGCGATCGATCTCGCGCGTTACTATGCGGCGCGTGCGCGGGAGAGCTTCGCCGAACGCGTTCTGCCGGGCCCCACCGGCGAGCGCAACACCTGGACGCTCGCCGGGCGCGGCGTTTTCGCCGCCATCAGCCCGTGGAATTTTCCGCTCGCGATCTTCACCGGCCAGATCGCTGCCGCGCTTGCCGCCGGAAATGCGGTGATCGCCAAGCCGGCCGAGCAGACCCCGCTGATCGCCGCGGCCGCGGTGAGGCTGTTTCACGAGGCCGGGGTGCCGGGCGACGTGCTTCAGCTGCTGCCCGGTTCGGGCGAGGCCGTCGGTGCGCGGCTCGTCTCCGATCCGCGCGTGACCGGCGTGGTGTTCACCGGCGGCACCGATACGGCGCGCGCCATCCAGAAGGCGCTGGCGGCGCGGCCGGGACCGATCGCGACGTTGATCGCCGAGACCGGCGGTCAGAATGCGATGATCGTCGACTCGTCGGCTCTCGCCGAACAGGTCGTCGGCGACGTGCTGCTCTCGGCCTTCAACAGCGCCGGCCAGCGCTGCTCCGCCTTGCGCGTGCTGTGCCTGCAGGACGACATCGCCGAACGCACGCTGAAAATGCTCGACGGCGCGATGCAGGAGCTGAAAGTTGGCGATCCCGCGCTGCTCGAAACGGATATCGGTCCCGTCATCGATGCCGAGGCGATGACGCAGATCGAGGCGCACATCGCGAAGATGAAGCGCGAAGCGAAGCTCGTGGCGGCCGTTCCGCTGCCGAAAGTTCTCCCGCCGGGCGGCCATTACCTGGCGCCGCACGCGTTCGAAATCGGGTCCATCGCCGCGCTCGAGCGTGAGGTGTTCGGCCCGGTCCTCCATGTCGTGCGCTTCTCCGCCGCGAAGCTCGAAACGCTCGTCGATGCGATCAACGCCACGGGCTACGGCCTCACGCTCGGCGTTCACAGCCGCCTCGACTCGACGGTCGAACGGGTGCGGGCACGGGCGCGCGCCGGCAACGTGTATGTCAATCGCGGGATGATCGGCGCCGTCGTCGGCGTGCAGCCGTTCGGCGGCGAAGGCCTCTCGGGCACCGGCCCCAAGGCCGGCGGCCCGCTCTACGTTTCGCGCTTTGCCGTCGAGCGCGCGGTCTCGATCAACACCGCCGCGGCCGGCGGCAACGCCGCGCTCATGGCGCTCGGCGAGGAGTAGCCGAGAGGGCGCATCGAGACGCGCCGGAACGGCGTTCCGCGTTCACTTCTTCGGCCTGCGCGTCAGCCACCGTGCGATGGCGGCGAAGAGGAGGGCCTTGTTCGCGCTGCGCCAGAGGAACATCGGCTCCACCTCGGGAAACGGTATCGGGCGGCACCACCGATGGGGTGGGAGGAACGCGCTGGGATCGGCCGTCTCTTACCGAAATCCAACGCCGGTGGGCCGCCCGATGCTTGCGATCAGCGCCAGCCTGCGCGATCGACGATCTTGAGAGCCTCCGCGCGCAGCGCGCCGAGTCGGGCGAGCGGCAGCGGATCGGCCTTGAAGCTGCCGAAGCCGAGCAGGATCTCGGAGGGCTCGATACCGGTCTTCACCGGATATTCCTGAACCTTGTCGGCGTAGATCTTCTGCGCCGTTTCGCCCGAGAGAAACTCGATGAGCTTCACGGCGTTGTCTTTGTTTTTGGCACTGGCCGTCACGGCCGCGCCCGAGATGTTCACATGCGTGCCGCGGCCGCCCTGGTTCGGGAAATAGGGCTTAACGGCCAGCGCGGCCTTTTTCTCGGCTTCGTCCTTCCCGGCGAGCATGCCGGCGAGATAGTAGGTGTTGACGATGCCGATATCGCACACGCCGGCGGCTACCGCCTGGACCTGATCGCGGTCGCCGCCGGTCGGATTGCGCGCGAGGTTCTTGGCGAAACCGTTCGCCCATTGCTGCGCCTTTTCCGCGCCGTCAGCGGCGATGATCGAGGAGGTGAGCGCGAGGTTGTAGGTGTGACCGGAGCTGCGGACGCAGATGCGTTTCGCCCATTTCGCGTCGGCGAGCGCTTCGTAGGTGGAAAGCTCTTCCTTCTTCACTTTGGCCGGGTTGTAGACGACGATGCGCGCGCGCAGCGAAAGCCCGAACCACTTGCCGGACGGCTCGCGATACTGCGCCGGAATGTTTTTCTCGATCGTCGCGGACTTGACCGGCTGGAGCAGGCCGGCCTCGTCGAGCTGCACGAGATTGGCGACGTCGACCGTGAGCACCGCATCGGCGGGGCTCGCCTTGCCTTCCGCTTTGAGACGCTCGATGCCCGCGTCCTTGACGTAGACGATGTTGACCTTGATGCCCGTTTCCTTGGTGAACTCGTCGAGCAGCGGGCGGATCAGCACTTCCTGCCGATAGGAGTAGATGTTGACCTCGCCGGCGGCGAGGGCGGCGGCGGCGAAGCCGCCGAGCGCAATCGCGGCGGCGCCGGCGGCAAGCACCTGGCGGCGGGCTCTGACGAAACCGATCGTCATGTCGTGAACCTCTGGCTGGGTTGCGGTTTGTTGCGAATGATTTGCAATTGCGTTCTTAGCGTCCGCGTCCGGGCCCGTCAAGTATGTTGCGAATGATTTGCACTCGCGCGGCAGCCGGTCGCAGCCGGTAAGCTGTCGGCAATGCGGCGCCGGATACGTTGAGCCGTTCCAAGGCGCGCCGCCTGCCGCTAGGGTAGGAATGGGGGCACGCACCCATTTCCCGGAACCGCGAATGCACGAGACGCTGCTCAACGCCGCATTGCTGCTGCTGGTCGGCCTCGTGGCGGGTTTTCTCGCCGCGACGGTCCTGGGCGAGCGGCGCCGATACGGCATTCTGGGCTATCTCGTCGTTGGCGTGATCGGCGCGCTCGGCGGCAGCTACGCGTTCAAGGCCCTGAACATCCCGACCGCGAGCCCGGTGCTGACATTGCTGGCCGCTTTCGTCGGCGCGGTCGTTCTCGTCGCGCTGCTGCGGGTGCTCCGGCGCTGAGCCGCTAGGGGCAGACGCGCCGCTCGCCCATCGGCATCTGCGCCATGCGCTGCTGGATGCGAACCGCGCGGGCCCGCATGTATGGGGCATCGAGCGCATCGGCGCGGATGCGCGGACTCGGCAAGACCCCGGCAATGAGGGCGCCCTGCAGCGCCGTCAGATCTACGGCGCGGCGCTTGAAATGCGTGCGCGCCGCCGCCTCGGCGCCGTAGATGCCGTCGCCCATCTCGGCAACGTTGAGATAGACTTCGAGAATGCGGTCCTTGCTCCACAGCGCCTCGATGAGCACGGTGAAACCCGCCTCCAGTCCCTTCCGGATCACGCTGCGCCCGGGCCAGAGGAACAGGTTTTTCGCCACCTGGTTCGTGAGCGTGCTCGCGCCGCGCGGATCGCCGCCGGCCTTCCATTCGCGATAGACGCGGTTGAATTCCACCCAGTCGAAGCCAGCATGGCTGCAGAAGCGCTGGTCCTCGGAGGCCAGCACCGCGCGCTGCAAATGCCGGGAAATGCGCGACAGCGGGACGAACCGGCGCCCTTCCGGCCATGCACCTTCCTCGATCCCGCGCATCCACATCAGCGGCGTCGCCGGCGGGGTGATGACCGCGTAAGCCGCGACGGAGAGGACACAGGCCGCACCCAACGCGACGGCGGCGGCGAACCCCGCGCGCAAGATGCGGCCGAGCCAGGATCGGCGGGGGGCCTTACGCGCCATTCGAGAGAGGGCGTCCGCCCGTCGCGGAGTGGGCCAGACCCGCATCGACGGCTTCATGGAACCATGCCGCCGAATGCTCGAAGCGGCCGAAGACGAGTTCCGTGTTCGCGCCGGCATCGAGCGTCGACTGCTTCGATTCCATCAGCGCGAAATCCTCGGACAGCGTCGTCCAGAAGATCTGCACGTTCTTGTCCCAATGGGCGCGCGCCTTATCGCTCGCCGGCGCTTCGGGGATCAGCGTGGCGCCGGTGACGACCGTGCGGCCGGGCGCCACCGGCCACGTCTGCGCGATCTGCACATGGTCCGGCTCGAGCAGCACGACCGTGCCCGGAAAGAAGAAATAGAGCGGACTGCCGTGATCGCGAATGCACCAGCCCGCCGGATCGGTCCCGCGCAGCGTCTCGATCGATCGCTTGGCGAGGAACAGGCGCTGATGGATGCCGAAGCGGTCGAACACGCACATCGTGTCGAAGAATAGCGGCGCGATCGTGCGCCGGTGGGCGTGGCGGATGTGATAGGAGTCGAGCGACGAATCGCTGACGAGCTTCCAATTCGCGGCGATCTCGTAGCGGCGCATCGCATAGGGAACGTGCGTCGCGAGGCCAAGCTGGTCGAGTTCGGCCGCGAGCGGGCCCAGCGAGGCGGAAATCTCGCCGCGCCAGGCCGGGTCGGGCACCGCCCAGACGAGGCCGGCATGCTCGGCCACTTGCACCGGCACCAGCCCGTGCGCGGCGCGGTCGAGGCCGGTGAAGCCCTCCTCGTGCGGAATGTGCGTGAGCTCGCCCCCGTCGCCATAGGTCCAAGCGTGATAGGGGCAGACGAAGGCGCGTCTCCCGCGCCCGCAAGCCTCCCACTCGACGCGCGTGCCGCGATGGCGGCAGGCGTTGACGAAGGCGCGCAGCACGCCGTCGCGGCCGCGCACCGCCAGCAACGGCACGCCCGAAAGATCGTGCGTCACGAAATCGCCGGGCTTGGCCACCTGCGCGCTGAAGCCGATCGCGACCGGAAAGCGCCGGTACAGGATCGCGCGTTCCCGGGCGAACAGGTCCGCGTCGGTGTAGAACGACACCGGACGCGACGTTGCCGCCGGCTGCATGTCGGTCGTGCCGCCCGTAACGTGATCGAGCGTGCGCCGGATGAGGGTGATGGCGGTGGCCTGGTCCATGTGTTCCGCCGCGAGACTATCAGAGCAGCCTATCCCTCAAAAGCGCCGCGCGGCGGCGCGGAGAAACCACTGGCGCCCGGCGGCGGGCTGGGCCATGAAAGCGGCCACGCCGAGTGCCGCCGGAGGAGCCGTATGCGCCGCGCCGTGCCTGCCTGTCTCGCCGCCCTGATTGCCGCCGCCGCGCTGGCGCCGCCGGCAATTGCGCAGGACGAAATCGTGCGCGAGCTGGTGCGCAAGGCCAAGGCGAAGGACCTCGACGAGGGCTTCTGCGAGCGGGCGGCGGAGCGTCTCGAGCGCATGGGCCAGCAGCACGTGCGCGCCCGACTCAACGAAATGCTGTCGCGAAACGACTCCGAGCCGTTCTCGCTGCTGTTCGTCACGGACGAGCCGCCGACGGTGCCGCGCACCTGCT
>CAZUYG010000136.1:0-7753 GCA_964624265.1 uncultured Candidatus Odyssella sp. | reverse complement strand
CCAATGCCACTTCGAGCGTGTCGCGATCGGCGAGGTCGCGCACCAGCGCGGGAATCTCGTGCAGCTGCGCCTGCTGTGCCGCGCGCCAGCGGCGCTCGCCGGCGACGAGTTCGTACATGCCCGGTTCGCCGGCCACCGGCCGCACCAGCACCGGCTGGAGGATGCCTTTCTCGCGAATCGATTTCGCGAGCGCCTCCACTTCGGATTCGTCGAAACGCTTGCGCGGCTGATACTTGCCGGGCCGGATATTCGCGATGGGCAGCGCCAGCGGCGCGCGGCCGGCCGGCGCGGCCTCGTGGGATTCGGCTGCGGCGGTTTCGCGCTCGGCGCCGAGCAAGGCTTCGAGGCCGCGGCCCAGGCCGCGGCGGATCGGCGATTTCCCGTTCATGCCGCCTGCTGTTCGATGGAGGCCAACACGCGCTCGCGGCGGATCACCTCGCCGGCGAGATGGACATAGGCCTGGCTGCCCGCGCAGTGCAAATCGTAAAGCAGCACCGGCTTGCCGAACGACGGCGCTTCGGAGACGCGCACGTTCCGCGGGATCACGGTCTCGTAGACCTTGTTGCCGAAGAAGCGGCGCGCATCGTCGGCGACCGCGGTCGACAGCGTGTTGCGCTTGTCGAACATCGTCAGCACCACGCCCTGCACTTCCAACTTTTGGTTGAAATTGTTCTTGACGCGCTCGATCGTGCGGATCAGGTGGCTGATGCCCTCGAGCGCGTAATATTCGCATTGCAGCGGCACGAGCACGGCCTCGGCCGCGGTCAGCGCGTTGAGCGTGAGCAGGCCGAGCGAGGGCGGGCAATCGATCAGCACGAAATCCCAGGCCCCGCACTGGCCTTCGATCGCGTCGCGCAGACGGTATTCGCGGCGCTCGAGGCCGACGAGCTCGATTTCGGCGCCGGCGAGATCGACCGTGGTCGGAATGATGTCGAGGCCGGGCACGATCGTCTTCTGCGCCGTTTCGGCGAGCGTGGCGGCGCCGACCAGCAGGTCGTAGGCGTTGTAGCGATCGCCTTTGGGCGGCAGGCCAAGGCCGGTCGTCGCGTTCGCCTGTGGATCGAGGTCGATGATGAGGATGGCTTGGCCGACCGCGGCGAGGGCGGTGGCGAGGTTGATCGTCGTTGTCGTTTTGCCGACCCCGCCTTTCTGGTTGGCGATGGCGAGCACGCGGCCGCGGCGGACGGTTGCTGGCGCCGGTGCAGGGTCGTGGTGTAGGGCGGGGCCGTCGCCACTCGAAGCGGGGTCGTCCTGGCGCGCGACTGGTTCACCCGGCGCAGGGGCGGATGGCGGCTTCGGCTCGCCCGCGTCGCCGGGCTGGTCAGGGTCGGACACGGGCAACCTCCGTCAAAACGAGGATGCGACCCGCCGGGTCGGTGCGGCTATGCACCTGTCGCACTTGCATTTTCCAACGCCTGCGAGCCTCGGTCAATTCTTGTTCGGCCGCAGCCCCTTTCGGGAAAATGCACACAGTGTGGATAGAAATCAGCTTTTCGACCATTTCCAGCAGCCTGTCGAGTGGTGCCAGGGCGCGCGCGAGAACGACATCCTGGGGCGCGAGATCGACCTCTTCGATGCGCGAACTGTAAACGATTGCAGTGGCTTGCACGGCGCGTATCGCCTCGCGCAGGAACGCGGCCTTGCGCTGGTCGGGTTCGATCAGGGCAAATGAGGCAGTCTTGTTCAAGATACTGAGGATAAGTCCGGGCAGGCCGGCCCCGGTGCCGACATCGGCGACAAACTTTGCGTTTTGCGGGATCAGCGGCGCGAGCTGGGCGGCGTCAAGGACATGACGGTGCCAAATCTCGGCCTCGGAGCTTCGGCCGATGAGGTTGATTTGCTTGTTCCATTTCAACAGCAGCCCGACATAGGCTTCCACGCGATCCAGTGTTTCACGTGAAACACCGGTGTCACGTTGGAACTCGATGGGCCCATAGGCGGCCACGCGCCAAACCCTAGGCAGCGTTACGGGCGCCCGGCGCTTTTCGGACATGGCGAAGCAAGGCCACGAGCGCCGCGGGGGTGACACCGGAGATCCTGCCCGCCGCTCCTAGCGTCGCCGGCCGGGCTGTTTTGAGCTTCTGCCGGACCTCCGCCGAGAGGCTGCCCACCGTGTCGTAATCCAGGCTGTCCGGAAGGGCCAGCGACTCATCGCGCCGGAACGCTCGGATATCGGCTTCCTGCCTTTCAAGATAGCCGCTGTACCGCGCCTCGATTTCGAGCTGCTGCGCGACTGGAGGTTCCAGAGCGCCGAGTTCGGGCCAGACTTCGGAGAGCCGGGCGACCGTCATCTCCGGGCGACCGAGAAGCTCGAACGCGCTCCGGGTCACGCCATCCTGGTTTACGGTCACGCCGCGCTTCGCCAGCTCGGGCGGAGACAGCGCAAGCCCACGAATCAGCCCGTGGCCCGCGTCCAGACGCTCGCGCTTACGCCGAAACGAATCGGCGCGTAGCGACCCGACGCAACCGATCTCGATTCCCTTCGGCGTGAGCCGCTGGTCGGCATTATCGGCCCGCATGGTCAGCCGGTATTCGGCTCGAGACGTGAACATGCGATAGGGCTCGCGGGTCCCGAGGGTCACCAGATCGTCCACCAAGACGCCGATATAGCCGTCAGCGCGGTCCAGAATGAAAGGGCCGCCGCCGGAGACGGAGCGGGCCGCATTGACCCCGGCGATGAGGCCCTGAGCCGCAGCCTCCTCATATCCGGTCGTTCCATTGATCTGGCCGGCGAAGTAGAGGCGGGGGATGCGCTTGGTTTCGAGGGTGGGCGCCAGTTCGCGCGGGTCCACGAAATCGTACTCGATCGCGTAGCCCGGCCGGATCATTCGCGCATGTTCGAGGCCGGGGATCGTCTTCAGCAGATCGGCCTGAACCTCGCGGGGCAGCGAAGTCGAGATCCCGTTCGGATAGACCGTGTCGTCGTCGAGCCCTTCCGGCTCCAGGAAGATCTGGTGCCGGTCGCGATCGCCGAAGCGAACCACCTTGTCCTCGATCGATGGGCAGTAGCGCGGGCCGGTGCTTTCGATCTGACCGGAATACATCGGGGCCCGATGGATATTGGCCCGGATGATCGCGTGGCTGGCCGCGGTCGTGCCGGTGATGTGGCAGGCGATTTGCGGGACTCGAATCCGATCCGTGAGATAGGAAAACGGCAAGGGGGGATCGTCGCCCGGCTGCACGTCCAATCCGGCCCAATCGATCGACTTGCCATCGAGGCGAGGCGGCGTTCCGGTCTTAAGCCGGCCGAGGGGGAAGCCGAAGCGCGCCAAGGTCCGCGAAAGCCCCACGGACGGGGCTTCGCCGACGCGGCCGGCGGCGACCTTTTCCTCGCCGATGTGGATGAGGCCGCGCAGGAACGTGCCCGTGGTGATGACAACAGCGCCAGCCCGAATTTCTTCCCCGGAAGCCGTAACGACCCCGGCCACGTGGCCGGCCCCGTCGAGAAGCAAGTCTTCCGCCGAGGTCGCCGACAATTCGAGGCTGCGCTGCTCCCGAAGCAAAGCCTGCATGGCCTGCCGATAGAGCTTGCGATCGGCTTGGGCGCGCGGACCCCACACGGCCGGGCCTTTGCTGCGGTTCAGGATCCGGAACTGGATTCCGGCGCGGTCGATGGCTCGGGCCATGACGCCGTCGAGCGCGTCGATTTCCCGGACCAGGTGGCCCTTCGCCAGACCGCCGATGGCGGGGTTGCAGGACATTTCCCCGATGGTTTCAAGCTTGTGGGTAAGCAGGAGAGTTGCCGCGCCCATGCGCGCGGCCGCCGCCGCAGCCTCGCAGCCTGCGTGCCCGCCCCCGACCACAATGACGTCAAAGCGTTTCATGGACGCGGAACATAAGGGGTGCTGCCCGGCGAGAACAGTAGGCAGCTGGCGGGCTGCTCTGTTTCACGTGAAACATTGCCGTGGCTCACTTGCCGATGCAGAACTCCCGGAAGATCACATCGAGGAGGTCTTCGACATCGACGCGGCCGGTGACCCGCCCCAATTCTCGGGCGGCGAGGCGAACGTCCTCGGCGATGAGGTCCAGCGTCGGCGCCGCCGCCGCTCTCTCCAGACTTGCGACACATGCCGACAAAGCGGCCCGATGGCGCGCCCGGGTGATGGCCGGCCCGCCGTCACCACCCATGCGCGCCTCGGCCTCCGCGAGCAGTCGGTGCCGAAGACTGTCGAGGCCAAAGCCCGTTGCCGCTGAGACCGCGACCGCGTCCGCGCCCCCAGGACGCCTATGTTCATTCGCATCGACAAGATCGGACTTGCTCGCGACCAGAATCGAATCCGGTCCGATAAGGGCGGCCGTCGCAGGGTCTACGTCGGAACCGGCTGGAACGACGAGCAGACGCAGGTCAGCCTGCTCTGCGCGATCAAGGGCGCGCCGCACCCCCTCCCGCTCGATCGGGTCGCCGGCGTCCGAAACTTCGCGCAGCCCCGCCGTGTCAGCCAGGAGAATCGGATAGCCGCCGAGATCGAGACGCGCCTCGACGATGTCGCGCGTCGTGCCCGCGATCGACGACACAATTGCGGTCTCGCGGCGCGTCAATGCATTCATGAGTGAAGACTTGCCTACATTTGGGGCGCCCAGAATGGCCACCGAAAGCCCCTCGCGCAGCACTTCTCCCCGTCGACGGTCATTGAGATGGGCCGCGATGTCGCGCCGCAAGACGGCCAGATCCGTTAAAGCGGAATCGCCGATGTTGCGCGGTAAGTCCTCGTCCGCAAAGTCAATTTCGGCTTCGATATAAGCGAGCGCACGCACCAGCCGGGTCCGCCAATCCTCGTAAAGCGAGGCAAGCCCGCCCTCCATCTGCCGCAGCGCCTGGCGGCGCTGCGCCGCGGTTTCCGCGTCGATCAGATCCAGCAGGCCTTCGGCGGCGGTCAGATCGACCTTGCCGTTCAGAAACGCGCGTTTGGTGAATTCGCCCGGCTCGGCCGGGCGCAAGCCGGGCACGGCCGCCAGCGCCTCGAGCACGCCGGCGATGACCGCCCGCCCGCCGTGAACCTGCAACTCGACGACGTCCTCGCCGGTTTCGCTCCGCGGCGCCGGGAACCACAGCGTCAGCGCATCGTCGATCGCCTCCCCGGTCGGCGGATCGACCAATTTCGCGAGTTTTGCCACCCTTGGCTGTGGCCGGCACCGCGGCGCCAGCGCCGCCAAAGCCGCGCGCGCGCGCGGCCCCGATATGCGGATAACGGCTATGGCGCTGCGGCCGCGCGCCGTCGACAGCGCGAAGATCGTATCGGCGCCGCTCACGAAGCGGCGGCGGCCAAACGCTTGTCGCGGTCCCGCGGCAATACATCCTGGGGTTGCAGGAGCAGACGCTCGACGCGGCCGCCCTCGACCAGGTGCACGCGAATGATCTCGTCGAGATCGGCCTCGGTCTTGTAGGTGTACCAGACGCCTTCGGGATAGATGACGAGATTGGGCCCGAGCTCGCAGCGGTCGAGGCAGCCGGCGTTGTTGACGCGCAATTTCCGGCCGCCAAGCCCCAGTTCCTTGCATTTCGCTTTCATGTAGTCGCGCAGCGCCGCCGCGTTTTTCTCGGCGCAGCAGCCGCGCTTGTGCCCCGGCTCGCGCACATTGGTGCAGCAGAACACGTGGCGCTCGAAATAGCGGGGCGGGTCGGCTTGCATGTCTTCACCTTGGGGTACCGCGGAAGGAAGACCAGAGTCGCGGTGCCGGGTCAACCGCCCCGACCGGGACGTCAGCGGGCAAAAGCCGGCGCCGGAAATCGCCCCGGTCCCGTGACAAACGATTTGCAGTGCGCAATCGGGAACGAAAGCAGCTTGTCCGGATCACCTTCCGTCCACTCCACGTCCGCCATCCCGTCCTTCCACTCCTTTTCCCGGAACTCGCGGTCGGCCTTCAGGCAGGCATCCGACCTTTCCCCGATCTCGTAGGTCAGCCGCAAAGCCACGCGCCGCGGCGGGCCGGGTGATTGCTCCAAGCGAAAAATGCTCTTGGTGCGGCAATAAGCGACCGTGTAACTGCCGACCCAAACATTCGGCGACTCGCGCGTGAATACGATCTCCTGCGCCCACGTCTGCACGTAACACGCCCCGGGCGATCCCGAGGGCGACGGCGCCACGGTAAGCGTGACGAGCTGGCACTTCATCGTCGCTCCCGTCAGCCGGCACTGCGGAGAGACGATCTGATGGCTTTGGTCGCGGCTGCGCACGAACGGGGGGAACGACAGCGTCTGCGCCTGGACGCTGTCGAGCGTGCAGGCGACAAAGGCGATTGCCAAAATCCAACGAGTCATTATCGAACCCTCGCCCGAGCAAGCGAATCTTGCCTCCCGATGGCACTGCTCGCAAGTACCGCCGCGAGCCGCTGCGCGATCGTTCCTTTCTTCCGGCGAAACCTTATGTTCGTTGCTGCTCGCGCGACTTGATCAAGGATCACGATATGAACGACGCCGCCGGCGCCAACCTTCTCGGCCGCGAAAGCTCGCCCTATCTGCTCCAGCACAAGGACAACCCGGTGCACTGGATGGCCTGGGGGCCTGACGCTTTCGCGCGCGCGAAGCGGGAAGGGAAGGCCATTCTGCTCTCGGTCGGCTACGCCGCCTGCCATTGGTGCCATGTGATGGCGCATGAGAGCTTCGAGGACACCGAAACGGCGGCGCTGATGAACCGCCTCTTCGTTAACGTGAAGGTGGACCGCGAGGAGCGGCCCGACGTCGACGCGATCTACCAGAATGCGCTCGCGCTGCTCGGCGAGCACGGCGGCTGGCCGCTCACGATGTTCCTGACGCCGGAAGGCGAGCCGTTCTGGGGCGGCACGTATTTCCCGCCCGAAGACCGCTACGGCCGCCCGGGCTTCCCCCGCGTGCTCGAGCGCATCGCCGCGATCTACGCGACCGAAGGCGAGAAAGTCCGCAGCAATGTCGATGCGCTCAAGAGCGCGCTGGCGCAGCTCGGCGAGAACCGCTCGGGCGAAAGGCGAATCGCGCCCGCGGTCATCGAACGCGTGGCGCAGCATTACCTCGGCCACGTCGACCGCGAACATGGCGGCCTTTCCGGCGCGCCCAAATTCCCGCAATGCGCGGTGTTCGAACTGCTCTGGCGCCAAGCCAAGCGCAGCAAGGATGCCGACATGAAGAACGCCGTGCTGCTGACGCTCGACCGCATGTGCGACGGCGGCATCTACGATCATCTCGGCGGCGGTTTCGCGCGCTACTCCACCGACGCGACGTGGCTCGTGCCGCATTTCGAGAAGATGCTCTACGACAATGCCCAGCTCGTCGATCTGCTCGCCAGCGCGTGGCAGGAAACGAAGAACCCGCTTTACACCGAGCGCGTCGCCGAAACGGTCGAATGGCTGCTGCGCGAGATGCGGGTCGAGGCGGGCAATGCCGCCGCCTATGCCGGCACGCTCGACGCCGACAGCGAGGGCGAAGAAGGGAAATTCTACGTCTGGACCGCGGAGGAGATCGACCGTCTGCTCGGCGCCGATGCGGGCACGTTCAAGCGCGCCTACGACGTGACGCCCGCCGGCAATTGGGAGGGCCACACGATCCTCAACCGGCGCCGCACGCTGAAGCGGCTCGACGCGGCCGGCGAAGCCAAACTGGCGGCCGCGCGCTCGGTCCTGTTCCATGAGCGCGAGAAACGCATCCGCCCCGGCCGCGACGACAAGGTCCTCGCCGACTGGAACGGACTCATGATCGCCGCTCTCGCACGCGCCGCGATGGTGTTCGAGCAACCCGCCTGGCTCGCGGCGGCCCGCGCCGCCTTCGCGTTCGTTTGCGAAC
>CAZUYG010000135.1:3239-7759 GCA_964624265.1 uncultured Candidatus Odyssella sp. | reverse complement strand
GAGCGGCGTGCGCAGCTCGTAGCTGATGTTCGCGATGAAATCGGCCTTCACGCGGTCGGCCTGCTCCAGCGCCTCGGCGCGTTCGCGCAGCGCGCGTTCGACGCGCACCGTGTCGGTGATGTCGCGGCCGCTCATCAGCACGCCGCCGTCGGGCAGCGGCACCAGCGCGTAGGCGATGATGCGGCCGTCGGTCAGCCGCACGCGGCCCTGGCGCACGCGCCGGTTCGTCACGCGCGCCATGATCGCGGGCTTGGCCTTGTCCCACGTGTCGCGCACCGGCATCAGCGCCTTGACGTGTTCGAGCACCGCGCCGACATGCGGGTTGCCGGCGGTGAACTCCTCCTCGAGCCGCCACATGCGGCGGAACGTCGGGTTCGAGAGCTTCAGGCAGCCGTCCTCGCCGAACACGGCCACGCCGTCGAACAGATGGTCGATCGTGTCGCGCTGCACGGCGGCGAGCGTGTTGACCGAACGCTCGAGCGCGAGGCGGTAGGTGACGTTCTCGAACGTGAACAGCAGTCCGCCGAGCGGATGCGGCGAGACCACCATCCAGATCGCCATGCCGTTCGGCAGGTGCAGCAGCTCCTGGCGCGGTTCGATCAGGCCCTTCACCCACGTCGTCCATTCGCTGCGCATGCCGGCGAAATTGCCGGTCTCGGGCAGCATGCGCTGCTGGCGCAGCTGGTCGAGCAGGTCGGCGAGCGTCGGCCCGGCCTCGAGCCACGCCTCGTTGATGCCCCAGAGCCGCGCGAACGCGCCGTTGAAGAACTTGATGGCGCCGTCCTGGCCCACGATGATGATGGCGATGGCGAGCCGCTCGAGCACCTCGTGATGCGCGGCGGTGTGGCGGGCGACGCTCTGCTTGGTTTCCTCGGTCGAGGTGATGTCGAGCGCGTATCCGGCGGTGACGGCGGCCGAGATCGGCTGCTCGCCGATCTCGAACAGTCGGCGCGTGCCGTCGACGACGATGTGCTGCTGGGTGGTCTGCCGCGCGCCGCGTGCGTGCGCCTTCTCGGCGAGCGCGCGCGCCGAACCGGCCTCCGGGCCTTCGGCGAATTCGCGGCCCTCGGCGAGGACCGCCTCGCGGTCGGTCGCCTCGACCGCGCGCACATAGGCGGCATTGCAGTCCTTGATCTGCTGGTTCGTGTCGCGGATCCAGATCGGCACCGGAATCGCGTCGATGACGCCGCGCAGGCGCTGCGCCTCGCGCTCGCGTTCGATCAGCAGCGTCAGCGTGTCGGTCGTATCCTGGAAGCCGAGGAAGTCCATCGACGCGTCGCCGGACTTGAGGCGCTTTCCGTGCACGAGCACGAAGCGCGGCTGGTCCTTGAGTTTCAGCGTCTGGGCGAAGTCTTTGCCCTGGCTGCGGAGATCGGCGACGGCATTGCCGAGCGCCGTATGGCCCGATCCCTCGAACGCGCCGAGAATGTCGGCGATCGTGGCCGCGCCGGTCTTGTCGATGCCGAGCAGCAGCGCGGCATTGGGGGTCACGGCGATCGAGCCGTCTTCCTCCCAGGTCAGGGCAGCCGCGCGCGCCGTCTCCAGCCCGGCGCGGAGCAGCCGCTCCTTGGCCTCGAGCTTGACGGCCGTCGCCTCGCTGTTGCGCCGGCGCCAGTTCACCCAGAACAGCAGCGCCGCGAGAACGATCAGCAGCGCGACCGCAACAAGGTTGAGAATCGTGAGGCCGGACGCGCCGGCACCCTGGGCGAACGCCGGGGAGGCGCCCAGCAGCGCCGCGGACGACGCGACCAGTGCCGGACCGAAACGGAACATCGTCGCGCGCCTCACCGCAATGCCACTCAGCGAATGAGCCTAATCGACGGGCACACGGTCAATACAGCGTTAACGTCTCCTTGCCGGTCGTACGAACCCCCAATGTTTGCGGCGCACCGGAGCAGGGCGGGCGCCGGGCGCCCGCCCCGCCGTCCGGGTCAGTAGCGGTAGTGCTCGGGCTTGAACGGCCCGGCTTTCGGGATGTTCACGTATTTCGCCTGGGCCTCGCTCATCGTCGTGAGCCTGGCGCCGAGCTTCTCGAGGTGCAGGCGCGCCACGTGCTCGTCGAGGTGCTTCGGCAGAACGTAAACCTTGCCCTTCTCGTACTTGCCCGGGTTGGTCCAGAGCTCGATCTGGGCCAGCGTCTGGTTCGCGAAGGAGGCGCTCATCACGAAGCTCGGATGGCCGGTGGCGTTGCCGAGGTTCACGAGGCGGCCTTCGGAGAGCAGGATGATGCGCTTCTTGTCGGGGAACTCGATCTCGTCCACCTGCGGCTTCACGTTGTGCCACTTCAGGTTCTTGAGCGCGGCCACCTGGATCTCGGAATCGAAGTGCCCGATGTTGCACACGATCGCGCGGTGCTTCATGCGCCGCATGTGCTCGATCGTGATCACGTCGACGTTGCCGGTCGCGGTCACGAAAATGTCGGCCATCGGCGCCGCATCTTCCATCGTGACGACCTGATAGCCCTCCATCGCCGCCTGCAGCGCGCAGATCGGGTCGATCTCGGTCACCATCACGCGGCAGCCGGCCTGGCGCAGCGAAGCGGCCGAGCCCTTGCCCACGTCGCCATAGCCGGCGACGAGCGCGATCTTGCCCGCCATCATCACGTCGGTGCCGCGGCGGATGCCGTCCACGAGGCTCTCGCGGCAGCCATAGATGTTGTCGAACTTCGACTTCGTCACGCTGTCGTTCACGTTGATGGCCGGGAACAGCAGCTTGCCTTCCTTGGCCATCTGATAGAGCCGGTGAACGCCGGTGGTCGTTTCTTCCGACACGCCCTTGATGGCGGCGGCGAGCTTGCCGTACCAGCCGGGATGCGACTTCAATCGCTTCTTGATCGCGGCGTAGAGCACTTCCTCTTCTTCGTTCGTCGGCTTCGAGATCAGCGAGGCGTCCTTCTCGGCGCGCGAGCCGAGATGCACGAGCAGGGTCGCGTCGCCGCCGTCGTCGAGGATCATGTTCGGCGTGCCGCCGTCCGCCCATTCGAAGATGCGGTGCGTGTAGTCCCAGTATTCCTCGAGCGACTCGCCCTTCACCGCGAAGATCGGCGTGCCGACCTTCACCAGCGCCGCCGCGGCGTGGTCCTGCGTCGAGTAGATGTTGCACGAGGCCCAGCGGATGTCGGCGCCCAGCGCCTGCAGCGTCTCGATCAGCACCGCGGTCTGGATCGTCATGTGCAGCGAGCCGGCGATGCGCGCGCCCTTGAGCGGCTGCTTGGCCGCATATTCCTTCCGGATCGCCATGAGGCCGGGCATCTCGGTCTCGGCCATGTCGATTTCGGCGCGCCCCCAATCGGCGAGACCGATGTCTTTGATCTTGTAGTCGGACGTGCTCATGCGGCGGCTCCTCGAGCGTTGGCGCGTGGTTCGGAAACGGGGTTGGGGCGCCGCCGGTCTCCGGCGGGCCGTGGCGGCGTCTCTAGCCGACCGTCGTTCTATATGCAAGCATAAAGATATCCTTATGTTCTCTGCTGGCCCTGCCGGGTGGGGCTGTGAAGGCAATCACTGCGGGCGCCCTCGAGGCGGGGCAAGGTTCCGGGGTGAAGCGCTGCTGGCAGCGCATCGATCCCAGGAGTTTCGCCCGTGTTGAAAAGCATCGTCCTCATCCTCGGCATCGCCGCTCATGCCGGCGCCGCATCGGCAGAGCCGCCCGGCACCCCGGCGACCGACGGCCACCACTTCAAGAGCCTCTTCCCGATTGGCATCGTCGCCGGCGGGCTGGTCCCGAAGCGCGCGCGCTGACGCCGGCGAAATCGAGCGGAAGCCGAAACGCAGTCTTCCGGCGGGCCCTCAGGTCTCCCCGAAGCCGCCGTCGACCAGCGCCACCACGGCGGCAAGCGCGGCGTCGGCATCCGCGCCGCGCGCCTGAATCTCGATCTCGGCGCCCTTGGCCGCGGCCAGCATCATCAGGCCCATGATCGAGCGCGCCGACACCGTCGTGTCGTTGCGCGCCACGGTGATCTCGGCCTTGAACGTGGCGGCAAGCTTGGCGAGCTTGGCCGCGGCGCGCGCATGCAGGCCCTTGGCGTTCACGATCGTCGCGTGCGCGCGCCGCACCGGGTCGAACAGGTCGCTCACGAGCGCGCGCTCAATGCGATTCCCGGAGCAGCGCGGAGGCGACGTTGATGTATTTGCGTCCGGCC
Organism: uncultured Candidatus Odyssella sp.; assembly: GCA_964624265.1. Taxonomy (GTDB): domain Bacteria; phylum Pseudomonadota; class Alphaproteobacteria; order Bin65; family Bin65; genus SBBV01. The sequence goes on along the minus strand of CAZUYG010000135.1, from coordinate 3,621 downwards.
TCCTGCGCCGCTTCCACCGCCTTGGCGAGATCGGCCTTCTCGCGCATCGAGGCGAGCTTGATCAGCATCGGCAGATTGATGCCGGCGATCACTTCCACGCGCGCCTTGTCGAGGATCGAAATCGCGAGGTTCGAAGGCGTGCCGCCGAACATGTCGGTCAGCACCACGACGCCCTGGCCTTCGTCGACCGCCGCGACGCTGTCGAGGATCTCTTTCCGCCGCTTCTCCATGTCGTCCTCGGCGCCGATGCAGATGGCGCGCACGCCCTTCTGCTTGCCGACGATGTGTTCGAGCGCGGCGATGAATTCGTCCGCGAGCCGCCCGTGCGTGACGAGCACCATCCCGATCATGGTGGTTTCGCTGCTTTCTGCGCTGTGGGGAG
>CAZUYG010000135.1:0-3139 GCA_964624265.1 uncultured Candidatus Odyssella sp. | reverse complement strand
ATCTTGTCGCGTTCCAGTTCGCGGTGGCGGATGGCGGCGCGGTAGCCGTGTCCGGCAAGCCAGCCGCCCAGCTTTTCGGCGACGTAAACCGAACGGTGCCGGCCGCCGGTGCAGCCGACGGCGATGGTGAGGTAGCTCTTTCCCTCGGCGCGGTAGCGCGGCAGCAGCGGCGCGAGGAAATCCGCGAGGCGCCGGAAAAAATCCGCATAGCCCTGATCGCCCTCGATATAGGCGCCGACCTCGGCGTCCTCGCCGGTCTTGTCGCGCAGCGCATCGAGGTAGTGCGGGTTGCGGAGGAAGCGCACGTCGAACACGAGGTCGGCCGCGCGCGGAATGCCCTGCCCGTAGGCGAACGACATCACGATCACCGACATCGCCGGCGTGCGCGCGAGGCTGAACGAGGAGCGCAGCTCGCGGCGCAGATCGCCTTCGGTCAGGTCGGTGGTGTCGATCACCCAGTCCGCGCGGTCGCGCAGCTGCGCGAGGCGCTTGCGCTCCACGGCGATGCCGTCGGCCACCGGGCGGTCGAGCGCGAGCGGGTGGCGCCGGCGCGTCTGCGAATACCGGCGCAGCAGCGTCTCGTCGGCGCAATCGAAGAACAGGACGAGGAAATCGAGGTCGTCGCGGGCGCGCAGCGCGTCGACCGTGGCGAGGAACGGCGCCGCGCCGAAATCGCGCGTGCGGATGTCGATGCCGATGGCCAGCGGGCGGTCGCGCGCCGCGCCGGGCTGCACCAGCGCCGAAACCAGCGTCGCGGGCAGGTTGTCGACGGTCTCGTAGCCCATGTCCTCGAACGCGTTGAGCGCGGTCGAGCGGCCGGCGCCGGACAGCCCGGTGATCAGCAGCACGCGCGGGCGGCCGGCATCGGCGTCGGAAACGGCGGGGGCGTCGGTTTCGGGCATGGGCGGCGCGGCGGCAGCCGGCCCGATATGGCCCGCCGCCCGGGCCAAGGCAAGCCGCAGCTTGGCCGGCGCCGAGTTTTCGAACGGCGCGATTTCGATGCGCGCAATGGAAATGCCCAGGATCGTTTCCGCCGCCGGGTCGGGCAGCCGCTCGGCGGCGCCGCTCGCGACGAGATCGGCGATCAGCGCCACCGGCGCTTCCGCCAGCGCCGGCGCCGGCACGATGCCCACGCCGCGCACCTCCATCTTCCCCGCGATGGCCGCCGGCGCACGCGCGATCAGGCGTCCGCGCTCCGCCGCGAGTTCCACCTGGTCGTCGGCGACGAGCCGCGCCCCCGCGTCGATCAGGCGCAGCGCGAGGTCGGATTTGCCCGCGCCCGAGGGGCCGCGCAGCAAGACGGCCGCCCCGCCGAGGGCGACGCAGGTGGCATGCATGCGGAAGACGGACATCGCGCCCAAAGGTCAGGGGACAGGCGCCGCAGGAGACAGTAAACCTCGCCCTCTGTCACCGGTCCCGCGCCCCGCATGTTTCAGCAGCTCTTCGATATCATTGCGCCCGTGCTGATCATCGCCGGGCTCGGCTATGGCTGGGCGCGGCTGGGCAAGCCGTTCGACCTCGCCACGATTTCGGGCATCGTCATCAACATCGCGGTGCCGGCGCTCGTCATTTCGTCTCTGACGAAGCTCACGATCGATCTGGATGCATTCGGCGTCATGGCGGGGGCCGCGGCGGCGTCGATGGCGCTGTTCCTCGCGGTCGGCTACGTCGTGCTGCGCGCGCTCCGGCTTTCGATCCATGCGTTCCTGCCGGCGATCGCGCTCGGCAATTCCGGCAATCTCGGCCTGCCGCTCTGCCTGTTCGCGTTCGGCGAGGCGGGGCTGGCGTTCGGCATCGCGATCTTCGCGGTCAGCTCGGTCGTCAACATGACGGTCGGGCAGATGATCTCGGCCGGGCGGTTTTCGCCCTGGGTTCTGTTCAAGACGCCGGTCATCTACGCGCTGATCATCGCGTTCATTTCGATGGGCACCGGCGTGCCGCCGCCGAAATTCGTGGCCAGCGCGCTCGAAACGCTGAGCGGCATCGCGGTGCCGGCGATGCTGCTGGCGCTCGGGGTCTCGCTGCAGCGTCTCCAGCTCGGGAAGATGAAGGTGAGCCTCGTCGTGGCGCTGCTGCGGCTCGGGGTCGGATTTGCCGGCGGCCTGCTGGTGGCCACGCTGTTCGGGCTCGAAGGCGCGGCGCGCGGCACGCTGATCATCCAGAGCGCGATGCCGGCCGCGGTGTTCAACTATCTCTGGGCGCAGGTGCACGGGCGCGATCCGGCCGCCGTCGCCGGCGTCGTCGTGCTCTCCACCTTCCTCGGCTTCCTGCTGCTGCCGCTGGTGCTGATCGTGGCGCTCGGGAAATGACGCCGGCTCAGGCGTCGAGCGGCTCGGGGAATTGCGGGTTGGCGAGCAGGAAGCCGCCATCCGCGGCAAAGGATTGCCCGGTAACGTAAGAGGCGGCGTCCGAGCACAGCCAGGCGACGAGGACGGCGATCTCGGCGGGGTCGCCCGGGCGCGCCAGCGGCAGGCGCTTCATCTCGATCGCGTGCACGTCGGCGCCGGCGAGGTTGGTCAGCGGCGTCGCGATGAAGCCGGGCGCCACCGAATTGACGAGGATGCGGTGCGGCGCCAGCTCGATCGCGAGCGACTTCGTGAGCCCGCCGAGCGCGTGCTTCGAGACGGTATAAGCGCCGGCGCCCGGAAGCGGCGTGTGCTCGTGCACCGAGGTGATGTTCACGATGCGCCCGCCATGCCCCTGCGCCACCATGCGCCGCGCGGCCCGCTGCGCGCAGAGGAAGGCGCCGTCGAGATTGACCGCCAGCGTGTGCCGCCAGTCCGCATACGAAAGCTCCAGCAGCGGCCCGTCGCGGCTGGTGGCGGCATTGTTGACCAGCACGTCGAGCCGCCCGAGCGCTTCGGCCAGCGCGTCGATCACGCCGGCGGCCTCGGGAAGCTGCGCGAGATCGAGCCGCCGCACCTCGGCGCGTCGTCCGAGCGCGCGCACGTCCGCCGCCGTTGCGGCGGCGCCCGCCTCGTCGCTGTGCCAGGTGATGCCGAGATCGAAGCCGTCGCGCGCAAGCGCAAGTGCCGATGCCCGCCCGATGCCGGAATCCGACGCGGTGACGATCGCCGCCTTGTTCTCCCGCCGATTCACGCCGACCGCTGCAGCCTGACGACGAAGCGCTCGCCGGCCA
>CAZUYG010000134.1:0-7843 GCA_964624265.1 uncultured Candidatus Odyssella sp. | reverse complement strand
GAGCCCTCTTCGGGCCTCAATGTCGAGGAAACGCGCGACATGGTGTTCTGGATCCAGGACATGCGCGACGATCTCGACATGACCGTCATCATGATCGAGCACGACATGAGCCTCGTCTCCGCGGTTTCCGATCGCGTGCTCGCGATGAGCTCGGGCCGCATGCTCGCGCTCGGCGCGCCGGGCGAGGTGCAGCGCGATCCGGCCGTCGCCGCCGCCTATCTCGGAGGCTGAGATGGCGCTGCTCGAGCTCCGCAACGTCGAGGCGTATTACGGCCCGATCGCGGCGCTGAAGGGCGTGAGCCTCGACGTGGAGGAGGGCGCCATCGTCGCAGTGCTGGGCGCCAATGGCGCGGGCAAGACGACCTTGCTGAAGACGATTTCCGGCGCGCTCGATCCCGAGGCCGGCACGATCCGCTTCGCCGGCGCGGAAATCCAGAAGCGCGCGTCGTGGGACGTGGCCGGCGCCGGCATCGCGCACGTGCCCGAGGGGCGCGAGGTGTTCCGCCATCTCTCGGTCGCGGACAATCTCAAGATGGGCGGCTTCCTGCGCCGCGACGCCGACGGGATCGCCGCCGACCTCGAGCGCATTTACGGATATTTCCCGGCGCTGCGCGCGCGCGTCCGCGAAATGGCCGGAAATCTCTCGGGCGGCGAACAGCAGATGGTCGCGATCGGGCGCGCGCTGATGGCCCGGCCCAAGCTCATCCTGCTCGACGAGCCCTCGCTGGGCCTCTCGCCGCTGCTCGTGCAGGAAATCTACCGCATCATCGGCCGGGTGAAGGCCGACAGCGGCGTCGCGATGCTGCTCGTCGAGCAGAACGCCAAGATGGCGCTCGACGTCGCCGATTCGGGCTACGTGCTCGAGGGCGGCCGCATCGTGCTCGCCGGCAGCGCGGAGCGCCTCAGGAGCAACGAAGACGTCAAGGAGTTCTACCTCGGCATCCGCGACGCCGGCGTGCGCGGCGTGCGGCGCTGGAAGCGGAGGAAGCAGTGGCGCTGACCGGCGCGCGCATCCCGGCCGGCTGCGATACGGTCGCGAAGCTGTTCCGGCACACGGCCGCGACGCGCGGCGAGCGCGTCGCCCTGATGCACAAGGATTTCGGCGTCTGGCAGGCGACGGGCTGGCGCGGCTACGCGGAGCACGCGCGCCATACCGGTCTCGGGCTCGCCGCGCTGGGCCTCAAGCCGCGCGACGTCGCCGCGATCCTCGCCGAAACGATCCCCGAATGGCTGTTCACCGACATGGGAATCATGGGCACCGGCGCGGTTTCGGTCGGCCTCTATCCCACGAGCTCGCGCGAGCAGGTGGAATACATCGTCAACGACAGCGGCGCGCGCTTTCTGTTCGTCGAGGACGAGGAGCAGCTCGACAAGGTGCTCGAGCGGCGCGAGCGCATGCCGCGGCTCGAGCGCGTCGTCGTCTACGACATGACCGGCCTCAAGCGATTCTCCGATCCGTTGGTCATGAGCTACGAGGAGTTGCTCGCGCTCGGGCGGGCCGAACACGAGCGCGCGCCGGGCGCGTGGGATGCGCTCGTCGACGCGACGCGGCCCGAAGACCGGGCCATCCTCGTCTACACGTCGGGGACGACCGGCCCGCCGAAAGGCGCCATCCTCTCGCACGCCAATCTCATCTTCGCCATCGACCGCTGGGGCGAGATGGCGCCGACCCATGACGGCGACGACACGCTCGCCTTCCTGCCGCTCTGCCACATGGCCGAGCGCATGATGACGGCGATGCGTCCGCTCGCCTATGGCGGCGTCGTGCATTTCGCCGAAAGCCCGGAAACGGTGCTCGAAAACCTGCGCGAGGTTTCGCCCACCGTCTTCTTCGCCGTGCCGCGCATCTGGGAGAAGCTGCACTCGCTGGTCACGATGACCTTGCAGGACGCGACGCCGCTGCAGCGCGCGCTCTATCGCCGGGCCAGCGCCGTCGCGCACGCCGTCGCCGACCGCAAGATGGCCGGCAAGCCGGTGCCCCTCGCCATGCGCGCGCTCTACGCGCTGGCCGAGCTCGCCATTCTGCGCAACACGAAGCGGCTGCTCGGCCTGTCGCGCGCGCGCCTCATCGGCAGCGGCGCGGCGCCGATCTCGCAAGACATCATGCGCTGGTACGTGGCGCTCGGCATTCCGATCTTCGAAATCTACGGCCAGACCGAGTGCTCGGGCATCGCGACGTTCTACCGCCCCGAGGAATTCGCGCTCGGCACCGTGGGCAAGCCGCTGTCCGGCACCGAAGTCCGGCTGTCCGCGGAGCAGGAAATCGTCATCCGCGGGCCGCACGTCTTCCAGGGCTATCTCAACAAGCCCGAGCGCACGGCCGAGGCGGTCCGCGACGGCTGGCTGCACACCGGCGACGTCGGCGCGTTCACGCCCGAAGGGCGCCTCAAGATCGTCGACCGCAAGAGCGACATCATCATCACCTCGGGTGGCAAGAACATCACGCCCTCGGAAATCGAGAACAAGCTGAAGTTCAGCCCCTACGTCACCGATGCCATCGTGATCGGCGACCGGCGCAACTATCTCACCGCGCTCGTGATGATCGACCAGGAAAACGTGACGAAATACGCGCAGACCAACCGCATCCCGTTCACCGACTACGCGAGCCTCACGCGCGCGCCGGCGATCGCCGAGCTGATCTGGAGCGAGGTGGAGAAGGTCAACAAGCAGCTCGCGAACGTCGAGCGCATCCGCAAGGTCCACCTGCTGGACATCCTGCTGACCGCCGAAGACGAAGAAATGACGCCGACGCTGAAGCTGCGCCGGAAATTCGTGAACGAGAAATACAGGAAGGAAATCGAGGCCATGTATGGGGGTTGAGCCGTCATCCTGAGCGGCGCCCCCTTGGGCGTCGCGAAGGATCTCTAGGCGTCGAGGCTCGGCCTGCGGCCAGAGATCCTTCGCTTCGCTCAGGATGACGGGGCGGCTCGATTGCGGCCGTCCGCGCCGCTGTTACAATGCATGCAAGGCCGCGAATGGCCATGCAAGGGAGGAAGACGATGAAAGCAAAAATTGCCGTGCTGAGTCTCGCCTTGGCCGCGCCGCTTGCCGGCGTTGCCAACGCGCAAGAGGTCCGCGGCGTCACCGCCACCGAGATCCGGCTCGGCACGCAGGACGATCTCTCCGGTCCCATCGTGTTCTGGGGCCAGCCGATGCGCAACGGCAAGATCCTGCGCATCGAGGAGCAGAACGCGAAGGGCGGCGTGCACGGCCGCAAGCTCGTGCTCATCGGCGAAGACAACGGCTACGACCCCAAGAAGGGCGTGCTCGCCGCGCAGAAGCTGATCCAGCAGGACAAGGTCTTCGCGATGGTGGGCGTGCTCGGAACGCCGATCGCGATGGCGACGATGCCGATCGTGATCGAGGCGGGCGTGCCGTTCATGTATCCCGGCACGAACCACCGCGCGATGTACGAGCCGTTCAACAAGCTGAAATTCAGCATGGCCGCGCCCTACGACCATCAGATGCGCGCGGCGGTGCATTACATGGTCGCGGACAAGGGCAAGAAGAAGATCGCGATCATGTATCAGGACGACGAGTTCGGTAAGGAGCTGCGCGAGGCGGCCGAGGCGCAGGCCAAGGCCTCGAACGTCGCCGTCGTCTCGGTCACCAGCTACAAGCGCGGCGACACGTCGTTCTCCTCGCAGGTCGCGCGCATGCGCCAGGCCGAGCCCGACCTCATCGTCGCGGGCACGGTGGTGCGCGAAACGGCCGGCCTCGGCCTCGAGCTCAAGAAGGTGGGCTGGAAGGTGGACGTGCTCACCTCGGCCGCCGCCTGCAACGCGGCGGTGCCGGGCATCGGCAAGGACGCGGTCGAGGGTTTCTACGTCCAGTGCCAATACGTGCCGTTCGCCGCCGAAGGCGAATCCGACGCGGTGAAGGCGTGGATGAAGCGCTATCAGGAGCGGTTCGGCAAGCCTGCCGACGTTTCGGCCGCAATCGGCTACGACATGATGGATCTGACGATCCAGGGCCTCGAGGGCGCCGGCAAGGATCTGACGATCGAAAGCTTCATCGCCGCGAGCGAGAAGATCAAGGACTGGCAGAACATCTTCGGCTCGCCGAAGATGACGTTCGGCGCCGACCGCCGCCTCGGCACGCGCGCCTTCGTGCTGACGCAGATCAAGGACGGCAAGTTCGCGCGCGTGACGGGCACGCTGGGCGAGTAAGGTCTGCCGGGGGCGGGTTCGAAACCCGCCCCTACGCGGCGAGGAATTTACGCCGTACCAGCCAGTCCTGGATCGCCGTCACGGCCTCGGCACATTTGTCGGGCTGATTGAAATAGTAGTGATTGGCGCCCTCGATCGTCTTGTGCTCCGTCTCCGACTTGATCGCGGCGAGGAAGCGCCGGTAGTGGTGGGGCAGGCAGCCGTCGTCGGCGCTGTTCTCGATCAGCAGCACCGGCACGGAGATGCGCGCCGCCGAAGACGGCCCGTCGGCATTCGAGCGGTCGTAGCTCCATTGCGATAGCCAGCTTCTTAGCGACGAGAACCGGGCCAGCCCGGCCGGCGCGTCGTTGACCATCTTGGGGTCGCCCATCAGGCACCAGCCGGGGCGGCGGCCGTTCGGCTCGATCGCGGGGTCGAGCCAGGCGAGGTCGGCCATCGTTCCGTGCACGACGAAGCAGTGCTCGAAATGCGGCTCGCCGCGCGCCCGTGCCGCGCGCAGCTGGCTTTCGACGCGCTCGGTGATGCGCCGGTTGCGCGCGATCTGCGCCTCGCGATACCGTGCGATGAAATCCGCGGAATAGGGCGGCTTCGGCGCGTCGGGGCCGAAGATGTTCAGCGATGGATCGCGCGTCAGCGGCTTCGATTCGTCGAGGATCGAGGGGTCCATCCATTCGGTCAGCGTCTTCGCGCGGCTCGTGTGCGCCGCCAGCAGCATCACGGCATCGGCTTTCTGGAGCTTCGCGCGCGTGAGGTCGGGTGGGTCGCCGGCCGGCGTGCTCGTCACGGTCGGGCTCTCGGCCTGCGACTGGTAGAACATCGAGAGCGAGCCGCCGCCGCTCCAGCCGCCGAGGATCACGCGCTCGTAGCCGAACTTCTCGCGGGCATGGCGGACGCAGGCGCCGAGATCGAGCGCCACCTTCTCCATGATCAGCGCGGTGTCGTTGCGCGGATAGCGGCTGTTGCACGAGATCACGTGGATGCCGGCGCGCGCCAGCGCGGTGGGCAGCGGCAGATACTGCGTGCCGCCGATCGGGTGCATGAAGATGACGACGGTCTTCGACTCGAGGCCGGCCGGGCGGATGCGCTGACCTTCGACGACGACCGTGCCGATCTCGCCGGCATAGGTTTCCTTGATCGGCTGCTCCTCCTTGAAGACGATGAGGAACGGCTCGCGCGTGTATTCGAAGCTGCGTGGAGTCTGCATTTCGGGGTTCACGGTTGATTGCGATGGAGCGGGCCGACCGCGAGCCTGTCGAGGCGCCCGCTCGCGGTGCAGCAGGGTTGCTCGTTGAGAGGAGTTCGGCGGGACTGACGCCCGGATCGGCCGTCCCTATGCCACGGCCGCCGGCTTGAGCTTCAGCTTGCCGGCCTTGATCGGCGTCGTGTCGCGGTCCCACGCCTGCATGGCGCCGAGGGCCTTGGCGCGCTCCTCGGCCATGATCCGGTCGTGGGCCGCCTCGCGCCAAGTGATCTCGATCTGGATGCCGTTCGGGTCCCAGGCGTAGATCGATTGCACGAAATGATGGTCGATCGGCCCGTGGTTCTCGACGCCGTGCTCGCGGAAGCGGCGCTGGAAGTCTTCGAGATCGGCCTTGGTCGCGACCTCGAACGCAATGTGCAGGTTGAAGCCGGACTTCTTCTTGAAGCGCGACTCGTCGGCCGATTCGGGCAGGTCGAAAAATGCCACGTAGCTGCCGTCGCCCATCTCGAAGAACAGGTGCATGTATTTCAGCGGCGCGCCGGTGCCGGGCTCTTCGTCGAACGATAGCGCGGCGGCCAGCGGCAGGCCCAGCACGCCCTCGTAGAAGCGCCGTGTCTCGGCGGCGTCGCGGCATCGGAACGCGGTGTGATGAACGCCGCGGATTTTCGGTATGGGCTTGTCGGCCGTCATGGCGCGCTTCCTCTGTATCCGTTTTGGCGAATTATCCTCCCGCCGCCGGGCCGCTGTCCATGCCGCCGCCGCATGGCGCTCGCGGCGTGTGCGATCGGCATGGCCGGCGCGGAATTTCGCGCGGCGGGTCCGGCATCCGCGCCTATGCCGACATGGTATAGCCCACGCCGGGATCGGGCGCAGATACAGTGATCGGCGACTCGTGAGGTGTGGATTTTGCATGCCGTGCACGCCGTCCGCCTGGATCGCGTCGCGGAGGAGGGGATCATGAAGTCGCCGCGCAAGCTGTTGTCCGCTCTCGTGCTGGCGGCGTGCGCCGCCGGGCCGGCCGCCGCCCAGGATGCGCCGAAGCTGAAATTCGCCACGACGGAGCCGCCGCAGAGCATTGCGACGCGGGTCTGGGCGTCGTGGATCGAGAAGGTGAACGCCGAGGCGAAGGGCCATTTCTCGATCGAGCTGTTCGCGGGCGGGGCCCTCGGGCGCGATCCGCGCAACCAGCTCGAGCTGGTGATGAGCGGCGGCGCCGACATGGGCTGGGGCTTTCCGTTCTTCACGCCGGGCAAGTTCCCCGACAATCTCGTCGTGAGCCTGCCGCTGATCATCCGGAACGCAAAGGAAGGATCCTACGCGATCTGGCGCCTCTACGAGCGCAAGATGCTGCGCGGGTGGGACGACGTGGTGCCCGTCTTCCTCTGCACGCCGTCGCCGGTCATCGTCATGTCCACCAAGCCGGTGCCGAACACGGCGGCGCTGCGCAATCTGCGCTCCAGCGCCTCGACGCCGCTGCAGATGCAGGTCGTGCGCGCCTTCGGCGCGGCGCCCGTCTCGGGGTTCAATTTCAGCAACTCCGCGGAGGCGCTGTCGCGCGGCGTGCTCGATTTCGATCTGATCGGCTACACGCCGTCGAAGATCTTCAAGCAGTTCGACGTGGCCAAGCACGTTCTCGAAGTCCCGCTCGGGCCCAGCCCCTGCGCGATCTTCATGAACAAGGGCGCCTACGAGAAGCTCACGCCCCAGGCGCGCGCCATTCTCGATCGCAATCGTGGCCTGCCGCTCGCCGAAAAATGGGCGGCGGCGATCGACGGCAACGAGCAGGCCATCCGCGCCGAATGGCAGAAGGATTCCTCGCGCACCCTCACCACGCTCTCCGACGCGGAGATGAAGAAGGCCGAGGCCGTGGTCGAGCCGATCATCGCCGAATGGGCCAAGGGAAATCCGAACGGCCCGGCGCTGGTGAAGGCCCTGCGCGAGGAAGTGCAGCGCGTGCGCGAGGGCAAATAGCCGTCGCTCGGGGTGCGGCGCGGTGATCGGAACGCTCTCGCGTGTGTCCGGCGCCGCCTCGCGCCTCGCCGCCTACCTCGCCGTCGCCATGATCGTCGCGGCGGCGGCGCTCACCGCGCTCGACGTGTTCTTCCGGTCCATTCTGCGCTCGCCGCTGTTCGGCACCAACGACGTCGTCGTGCTCGCGCTGACGATCGGCGTGACCGGCTGCTTCGCCTACGCGCTCGCGATCCGGCGGCACATGAGCGTCGACGTGATCGGGCGCCGCCTCGGCCCGCGCGCGTACTGGCTGCTCGAATTCTTCGGCGGCGCCGCGACGCTGGCCGTCTTCGCCGGTTTCGCCGCCGAGTTCGCTTCGCGGGCCGGCCGCCTCGCGCGCATGAACGAGGCGAGCCAGCTTCTCTCCATACCGCTGTCGCCGGTCTGGTGGGCGGCGGCGGCGCTCATGGGGCTGGCCGCCGCGGTTCAGATCGCGGTCGTTCTCGAGAATGCGCACGCCTTC
>CAZUYG010000133.1:0-7843 GCA_964624265.1 uncultured Candidatus Odyssella sp. | reverse complement strand
CTCGGCGCCGGGCTCGGTGATCACGACGAGTTCGCCGGTCTGCACGCCCGCGCGCTGGTCCTTCGTGATCACGTTGGGCTGAATCACCAGCATCATGCCGGTCTCGAGCGTCATGTCGGGCAGCGGCTCGTGCCCGCGCGTCGGCGAGCCGAGAATCGGCTGGAAATAACCGCCGCCGAAGCCGTGCACGAGATCGTCGTAATAGGTGAAGCCGGCGTCCTCGATCACGCGCGCGCCGATGGCCAGTTCGCGCGCGCTGACGCCGGGCCTGAGCACGCCGAAAATCGCGTCGTAGGCGCGCTCGGCCGCGTCGTGCAGCCGCGCGTACTCCGGCGTGAGGGGTTCGCCGATCGAGAAGGTGCGCAGCACCTGGCCCCAATGTTCCCAGAAGCTCGCCGTGATCTCGCACGAGATCGCGTCGCCGTTCGCGAGCTTGCGCGCGGTCGCGTGCTGGCGCGGCACGAAGCAATCCGGCGCCCGCATCGCTGTCGAAGAAAAGAAGTGGATGATGTTGCTGCCGCGCCACGGCGTGTAGGCGGCTTCGGTGAGGCCGCCCAGATCGCGCTCGTCGAGGCCGGGGCGGATTTCGCGGCGCAGCGCCTCGATCGGCAGGTCGCTGAGCCGGGCGGCGATGCGATACCAGTCGATCTCCTCGTTCGATTTCACGAGGCGCAGCCGGCCATAGGCCGGGTTGAGATCGATCACGTCCTCGAACGCGCTGGCGATAGCCTTCGCGTAGCCCATCGGCACCATGCCGACTGCACCGACCCGCTTGGGCTTCGCGCCGCGGGCCTTCAGTTCGCCGATCACCGACTGGATCGTGGACGTTCCGCCCCAGCGCATGTCCACGCCGGGCATCAGCGCCCGGGCCTGCGGCATGTGGTTGTAGAACTGGACGAAGATCGTGTCCTTGCGGCCCGGGCTGAACACCAGCGCCGCTTCGTAGGTGGTGAGCCAGTCCGACAGCCAGTGCACCGGCCCGCCGCGGAAAAATGCCGCCGTGGCGACGAGGTGGTCGACCCCGGCTTTCTCCATTTCCCGGGCCATCAGCCCGCGCCGCCGCTCCATTTCCGCGGCGCTGAAGCGCGGATAGTCGGCGTCGACGATCGCGGTGAGGCGCGCGTCGAGGCCGAGCGCGGGCTTGGCGTAGGCCATCAGCGCGGGTTCAGCGTGACGCCGCCGTCCACCGTGAGCTTCGCGCCGTTGATGTAGCGCGCGCGGTCGGAGGCGAGGAACACGACGGCGTCGGCCACTTCCTCCACGCTGCCCCAGCGGCCGGCGAGGATGCCCTGCTTCTTGCAGTATTCGTCGAGGAACTGCGCGCGCGTCTTGCCCTGCTGCTTGCCCATGTTGTCGGCCCACATCTGGCGCCATTCGGTCGAGATGAGGCCGGGCACCACCGCGTTCACCGTGATGTTGTCGGCGGCGAGATCCTGCGCGAGATAGCCGGTCGCGTGATTGATCGCGGCATTGTTGAAGCCGTGCGTCAGGGCCGGGCCCCAGGTCGTGGTGCCCGCCACCCCGGTCACGTTGACGATGCGGCCGGTGCCGTCGGTCGCGAGCAGCTTCAGAAACTCGCGCACGACGCGGAGCGTGCCGAGGATCTTCACCTGCGCGTCGCCGAGCCAGTCGGCGTCGTCCCACAGAATCTGCCGCTCGATGCGCCGGATGGCGCCGCCGGCGTTGTTGACGAGGATGTTCACCTTGCCGAAATCCTTGTGCGCGGCGACGGCCTTTGCCGCTTCGCGCACCGATTCGGTCTGCGAAATGTCGGTCGGGATCGCCAGCACCGGCAGCTGGTATTCGCGCACCGAATCGGCCGCCTTGGCGAGGTCGTCCTTGTTGCGCGCGAGCAGGACGACCTTCACGCCCTCCGCGGCGAGGCTGCGCGCGATGCCGAGCCCGATGCCCTTGCTGCCGCCGGTGATGACGGCGGTGCGTCCTCTCAGTCCCGTTTCCATCTGCGATGCTCCTGCGCGCTTACTTGTAGGGTTTCGTTTCGGTCTGGCCGAGGGAATTGATGTAGACGCGCTCGTCCGGCGCGGGCTTGCCTTCGACCCGGTCGAGGCACCAGTCGGCCAGCATCGTGAACCAGTTCTCGCCGAAATAGGCGGCGGTGTTGCCGCCGATCGCGTGGCGCTCGCCCTCGTAGATCACGAATTTGCGGGGCACCTTGAGCTTGTCGGCGAGCTCCTCGCTGTTCTCGATCGGAGAAAGCTCGTCGTCGCCGCCGCCCTGGATCAGCACCGGGCATTTGATTTTCGGGATCAGCGGCTCGGTCGTGAACTTCCGCTTGAACTTGTCGAACTTCGCCTCGTCGGTGTATCCGGCCATGTACATGAAGCGCATCTTGAACGACGGCGCGGCGGTATCCATGATCGAGTGCAGGCCCGCTTCGTGGTTCACGAAGGTCACGGCGACGCCCTTGATCTTCGCGCCGAGCGCCGCGGCGGCCTGCAGCGAGAAGAACGAACCGAAGCTGATGCCCCAGACGACGACGCGCTCCGGATCGATGTGCGGGTGCTGGATCAGGCGGTTCCACACGGCGATGGCCGCATCCATGTGATTCTTTTCGGTGACGTGCAGGTCGTGGATCGTGCACTCGCCCTGGCCCGGCCCGTCGTAGATGAAGTTGGCCATGCCGCGCTGCAGGAACTTGTCGCCGTACATCGAGCACATGATCTCTTTCGAGCCGTCCATGCCGTCGATGCCGATCACGCAGGGAAACTTCTCGCCCGGCTTGGGCTCGCGCGGCAGGTGGAGATAGCCGGGGAGAACCTTGCCCTTGCCGCCGAACGGGATCTCGATCCTCTCGACCGGATGCGGCGCGTATTTCGCGAACTTGTCGTAGCAGTGGACCATCCGCGTGTTGTAGTCGATCGAGACGGGATTGTTCTCGAAGATCGGCCAGCGCGCGGCCGAATAAAGCATCGCGGCGATGAAATAGCTTTCGCGCGCGGCCACCTTGCGGCCCTGCTTCTCGAACGCCTCGGCCTTGGCCTGGCGCCGCCGCCCGGCCGCGCCGAGCTCGCGATGCATGTCGGCGAATTTCTTGACGCGTAGCCCCACCGTGCGGAAATCGCCGATCGCGTCCGGTCCGGCCGGATACATCGTGTAGCCGAGGCGCGGCTGGTCCCACTCCATGCCGACGGCCTGGATGATCGAATCCAGCGCCCAGCGCTGTTCGCCCCAGCGCTTCACCATCCGCTCCGTCTTCGCCCGCATCATCGCTTCGCTCCGTCCCGTTTGCCCGTTCGTCCGCGTTCCGCGTCAGACCAGCTCGCGCTTGCCGTCGGAATAGGTGATCTTGACCGTCACGGTCCCTTCGTTCAGCAGCCACGGCCGCACGGTGAAATTGCGCGCGCCGGACTTGTGCATCGGGTCTTCGGCGGCGATGCGCTTCGCTTCGGCCAGCGAAGCGGCGCGGATGATGACCATGCCCTCGCCGTGCCAGTCCTCCTCGTTGTCGGCCCAGAACGGGCCGGCGCCGAACATGATGCCGCGGCGCTCGAGGCTGCACTGAAAGTCGAGATGCTCCTTGAGATTTTCGAGCACGGGCCCGAGGCCCTTGGCGGGCTTCGTGAACACGACGTAGAGCTGCTTCTGCAGCATGCCCTTGCTGGCTTCGAGAACGTCCTTCGCCTTCACCTGCGGCTCGCTCATCGTTCGCTCCCAATTCCGTTTGCGTTGCGCGCGCACCGCGCCTCGTCTCGCGTCACCACCAGCTCCAGCCGCCCTTGCCGACGAGGAACAGCGAGAGCCAGGGAAACAGCGTCAGCACGATCAGGGTCAGAGTCATCGTGATCGTCATCGGCATCGTGCCCATGAAGATCCGCCAGGTGGTGATCGGCGCATCGCCGAGATTGGCCTTCACGACGAACACCGAAACGCCGAGCGGCGGCGTCAGCAGGCCGATTTCGATGGCCACGATCGTGATGAGTCCGAACCAGACCAGGTTGATGCCGAAGCCTTCGATCACCGGCAGCACGAAGGGCAGCAGGATCAGCATGATCGACAGCGAATCGAGGAAACAGCCCATCAGCACGACGACGACGAGATAGCCGACCAGCACGACCGGGAAGGTGAGCTGCGCCGTCTGCAGCCACTGGCCGACGGCGTAGGGCAGGCCCGACATCGCCAGCATCTGCGAATAGAGCTGCGCCGCCATCAGCAGGAAGCAGATCGCGGCGGTGACGCGCCCCGTCTCGAGCGTCACGTCCCAGAGCTTGGCGAAGCTGATCTCGCGCCGAACGACGCCGATCACGAACGCGGCCAGCGCGCCGGCGCCGCCGGCCTCCGTGGGCGTGAAGAAGCCGCCATAGATGCCGCCGAGCACCGACGTGATGAGCAGGCAGATCGGCAGGAACTTCAGGAACACGACGTAGATCGGCGCGCCCTCGAGCGGCCCGTGATACTCGCCGCGCACATGGCCGTCGGCGAACACGAAGCGCTCGCGGAGATAGCCGAGCAGCAGGATCGTGGCCGAGAAGGCGAGGGCGAGCAGGATGCCGGGGACGATGCCGGAGATGAAGAGATCGCCGATCGAGGTGTTCGCGATCACGCCGAAGATGATCATCAGCAGGCTCGGCGGGATCAGCATGCCGAGCACCGAGCTGCCGGCGACGACGCCCACCGAAAAGCCCCAGCTATGGCCGTGCCGCACCATCTCGGGCACCGCCACCTTCGTGAAGACCGAGGCCGAGGCGATCGACGTTCCGGTGCAGGCGGCGAACACCGCATTGGCGGCGACGGTGGCGACCCCGAGGCCCCCGCGGATGCGGCGCATCAGCAGCGCGGCCACGTCGAACGTGTCGCGGCCCATGTTCGTGGCCGAGACGAACAAGCCCATGATCACGAACAGCGGGATGACGCCGTAAACCTCCGATGCGATCGATGTGGCGGCGGAGCTGGCCAGCAGCTTGCCGGCCACGGCGACGCCCTTGATCGCCCACACGCCGACGAAAGACAGGAACATCAGCGCCACGCCGATGTGCATCCCGGTCTGGATCAGGAAGAGGCTCGCGACCATGCAGGCCGCGCCGATCGCGATATCGCTCATGGCATCAGGCCTTCGGCGCGACGGAGCGGCGGAACTCGACGGCGGCCAGGATGAGATACTGGCCGACCGTGGCGAGGCCGCCGATCAGAACCACCAGCATGAACGGCCAAACCGGAATCTCGATCACGCCGGCCGTTCCCTTGTAGAAGCCGCCTTCGTAATTCTCGCGGAAGATCGGAAAGACATAGAAGACGATGAAACCCATCAGCGCCGCGCCGATGAGGTGGAAGATGCCGTAGAAGAAGGCGGCGACGCGCGGCCGCCGCTTCGCCACCGCCGCGAGAACGAGATCGTTCGAGACGTGCCGGCCCTCGCGCAGCGTATTGGCCATCTGCAGGAAGACGACGGCGACGATCGAAAGGCCGAGAAACTCGGTGACGCCGGGCACCGGCCGGTTGAACGCCTCGCGGCCGAAAATGTCGGCGTTCACGGCCAGGGCCATGACGAGAATCAACACCGTGCCGACCGCGTTCAGGGCGATCGTGATCTTGCCGAACCAGGATTGCCGGGGCGGCGCGCCGGAGCCGGTGTCGGGCGGGGCGGCGCCCGTCATCGTCTGCGCCCGCATGCACGGCGCGGTCTGCGCCGGGGCCGCGCGGCCGGCCCGGAATGCCGATGACACTGCACGATCGTACCGCCCCTCGCGGACCCGAACGGCGTGTCCGGGTCCGCTCCCTTCAGCCGCGTTTCCGCGTCACTCCTTGTCCCAATCGCGCGCCGGCTTGGCGCCCAGGCGGCGCATCTCGTCCATGTATGCCGCCAGCACCTTGCTGCCGGGCAGCCCCTGGCCGTCGAGCTTCTGCGCCCATTCCTTCGCGATGTTGGGCATCATCTTCGCCCACTTGATCTGCTCGTCGCGCGGGAACTCGGTCACCTGGCCTTTGAAACCGGCGACGGATTTGAGACCGGCCTCGCCGGCGTTTTGCATCGCCTTGTCCGCGTCCTCGCCCCATTTCGCGCCGGCGTCGCGGAACACTTTCTGGAGCGCCGCGGGCCATTTGTCGAACATCGCCTTGTTGACGATCATCGCGGCGGCATACTGCGCGCCGAAGCCGACCTTCACGGTGTAGGGGGCCACTTCCGGATACTTCATGCCGGGATGCGCCGACGGGAAGATGATGAAGGCATCGAACACGCCGGTCTTGGTGGAGTTGTAATACTCCATCATGTTGCTCTGCACCGGCACCGCGCCCGTGCCGCGGATCCAGGCGAGCGCCGCGCCGGCGGTACCGATCTTCTTGCCCTTGACGTCCTCGACCTTCTTCACCGGGAAGCTCGAGATCAGCTCGTACGAGTCGTAGCTGTTGCCGCCGAGGCGCACGGTGTTGAACTTCGCGTACTGCGCCGCGTATTCCGGAAACGTCGCGTGCAGCTTGTTCATGGCCTTGCTGACCATGGACACGTCGTTGGTCACGAACGGAACCACGAAGGTGATGTTTTCGAGCGGCAGCTTGTCCGGATGGAAGATCGTCGGCTCGAAGCCCACCTCGGCGATGCCGTCCTTGACGCCTTCGAGCACGCGGGTCGGCTTCAGAAGCGAGCCGGCATAGGCCTCTTTCCAGACGATCTCGACCTTGAGGCCGGCGTCCTTGATGCCCTTGTTCACCGCGGGAATGAACGAGTCGGTGACGAGCTGGAGCGGCTTCAGCGCGCGCGGCGCCTGGCCGGCGGCGATCGTGATGTTGATCTTGTCCTGTGCGGCGGCAGCGCCGGCGAGAAGCGTGGCAGCGCTGGCGAGCAGTGCAATTCTGCTGAGCATCGTTGGTATCCTCCCTGTAGCGTTCTGGCCCCGCGCGGCAACGCGCCGTCGTGGAGCGGCGTTTTCGGGCGCGAGCAAATCGCAGAGTCGCCAAGGCGTCAACATGGATTTTCGAAAATCGCCGCGATTTTCGAATTTCCGATTGCGCGCCGGACGCCTGCCGATATTGTGGGCGGCCGCAACGCGTCCTCCGGCGATAGAGCCGCTTCATGCCGCCGTCTTCCGCGCGCCGATCGCGCGCCGATCTCGCACACGCCGCCGCGCCCACGCTCTCGGGCACGGTCCTCGAGCATTTGCGTCGCGACATCCTGGAATGCCGCCTGTCGCCGGGCGCGAAGCTGCGGTTCGAGGCGCTGCGCGCGCACTACGCGGTCGGCATCAGCCCGCTGCGCGAGGCGCTGTCGCGGCTCGCCGTGGAGGGGCTCGTGGTCGGCGTCGATCGCCGCGGCTTCCGCGTCGCACCGGTCTCGCTCGACGATCTCGACGAGATTACCGATCTGCGCTGCGAACTCGAGGGCCTGGCACTGCGATGGTCGATCGAGCGCGGCGACGACGGGTGGGAGGCGGCGATCGTGGCCGCGTTCCATCATCTCTCGCGCGTGAATTCCGAACTGCCGGGCCGCCTGCCGCGCCTTTCGGACGAATGGGAGCAGCGCCACACCGCGTTTCACCAGGCCATGGCCGCGGCGTGCGGATCGGCGCGGCTCATGCAGCTCCGCGCCCAGCTCTTCAACCAGACGAACCGCTACCGGCGCCTCGTCGTCGCCTACAGCAAGGTGCCGCGCGACGACCGCGGCGAGCACCGCGCCTTGATGGATGCGGCGCTGGCGCGAGACTCCGCGCGCGCCGTGGCGCTGATCCACAAGCATATCCGGCACACGGCCGATCTCGTGCGCGCGATCTACGGTGCCAAGGGCGCGGAGACGCTGGCGCGCGTGGCGGGCCGGGGGCGTCCGCGCGCGGCGGCCGCGCGGCGGGCGGCCTAGTGCCTCAGCCGCGGCCCTCGAACGGCATTTTCGTGGCCT
>CAZUYG010000132.1:0-7884 GCA_964624265.1 uncultured Candidatus Odyssella sp. | reverse complement strand
CTTGCTGGCGGAATAGGCGGTGAGCCCGTGCAGGCCGTAGAGGCCGGCCGACGAGGTGCTGACCACAATGCGCCCGTAATTCTTCTCGCGCATCACCGGCAGCGCGGCCTTGGTGACGTAAAGCGTGCCGTAGAAATTGACCGTGAACACGCGCTCGAAATCGTCGAGCGAGATGTTGTGCAGCGCCGCGTGCTGATCGATGCCGGCATTGTTGACGAGGATGTCGAGCCCTCCGAACGCATCGAGGGCCGCCTGCACCATGCGCTCGCCGGACTCGCGCGTCTCGACGCTGTCGTAATTCGCGATGGCCTTGCCGCCGGCGGCCCGGATCTCGTCGACGACGCGATCGGCCGAGCCCTTTTCCCCCGCCGCCTCGCGCTTGCGGTTGTTCACGACCACCGCGGCGCCGCGCTGGGCCAGCAGCAGCGCGTAGGCGCGGCCGAGCCCCTTGCCCGCGCCGGTGACGAGGGCGACGCGCCCGTCGAAGCGGATCATGCGTTCCCCGCCGCGACGACGAAGCTCACCGTCGTGGTGCCGCTGCCCCCAATGTTGAGCGTCTGCACCTGGCGCGCGCCCTCCACCTGATAGGCGCCGGCGTTGCCGGTGATCTGCTTCCACGCATCGAGCAGCATCCGCACGCCGGTGCAGCCGACCGGATGGCCGGCGCCGATGAGGCCGCCCGAGGGGTTGATCGGCAGATCGCCGTCGAGCGCGATGCGCCCCTCTTCCACCGCCTTCCAGCTTTCGCCCGGCGCGGTGAGGCCGAAATGATCGATCGCCATGTATTCGGTCGTCGTGAAGCAATCGTGGGTCTCGATCGCGTCGAGCGCCTCGGGCCCCGGAATGCCGGCGCGCTTGTAGGCATCCGTGATCGCGCCGCGCACATGCGGCATGACGTAGGGGCTGTTCGGGCTTTCCTTGAGCTTGTCTTCGAACCGCATCGTCGCCGTGCGGTGGCCCCAGCCCTTGAGATACGGCACGTCTTCGAGCGCCACGCCGCGGCGCGCGGCCCAGTCTTTCGCATAGCGCTCCGAGGCGAGGAACACGCAGGCGCCGCCATCGGTGATCTGTCCGCAATCCTGCTTGCGGATGCGGCCCTCCACCGGCGGGTTCGCCGCATCGTCGGTGCCGAAATTGGCATCGGCGAGTTTCCATTCGCGCGTCTGCGCGTTCGGATTGCGGCGCGCGTTGGCGAAATTGTTCTTGGCGATCGCGGCGAGGTGCTCGCGCTTCAGCCCGTAGCGGCGCTCGTATTCGTCGCCGAGCTTCGCGAACATCCACGGCCACATCCACTGCGCTTCCTGGCCTTCGCGGCCGATCCAGGCGGCGGCGGCGAGATTGTCGGCCGCGGTCTGCGCATCGGTATGGCGCATCATTTCGACGCCGGCGACGCAGGCGAGATCGTAGTGTCCGGCCTTGATGTCGGCCTGCGCGGCGAGCGCCGCCAGCGAGCCCGAGGCGCAGGCGCCTTCGTGGCGCGAGGCCGGCAGCCCCGAGAAGCGTGGATGGATCGCCGCGAACAGGCCGCCCAATTGCCCCTGCCGGCAGAACAGCTCGGCGACGAAATTTCCGATATGCGCGACCTCCACCTCTTCCGGGGCGATGCCGGTGGCGGCGAGCGCGCCCTCGACCGGCTCCTTCAGCATTTCGAAGATGCCTTTTCCCTCGCGCGCGAAATTGCGCTTGAAGTCGGTCTGATGGCCGCCCAGCAGATAAACCCGGCTCATGCGCTCACCTTCCGGTTCGCGGCGGGCGCTTCGGCCCAGGCCGCATTGATGAATTCCGCCGCATCCTGCAGCGCGCGGCCCGCTTCGTCGACCATGCGCGCGAAGCCCAGGAAGCTATGCCCCATGCCGGGGCGGAGCGAAAGCGCGTGGCGCGCGCCGGCGGCGCCGAGGCGCCCGGCAAGGCGCACCGTGTCGTCGCGCAGCGGATCGATTTCCGCGGCGCAGAGATAGAGCGGGGGCAGCGACGCCAGCGCCGCATCGCTCGCGCGCAGCGGTGCGGCGCGCGGATCGGCGCGGTCTTCCGGCCGCGCCACATAGGTCTTCCAGCACCAGGCCATTTCCTTGACGGAAAGCCATTCGCCTTCGGCGCCGAAGCGGCGGCAGGATTCGGACTCCAGCGCCGGATCGTAGGCGCCGTAAAACAGCGCGCCGGCGCGGAACTGCGCGCGCGCGGCGGGCGGCAGCGAGAGCGCCGCGCCGAGCGCGAGGTTGGCGCCGGCCGAGCATCCGGCGAAAGCGAGGCGGCCGGCATCGAGGCCCCAATCGCCAGCGTGCGCGGCGGCCCATGTCAGGACCGCGCCGGCTTCCTCCACCGGCTTCGGAAACTTGTTCTCCGGCGCGAGGCAGTAATCGACGCCGATCACCGCCGCGAGCGCCGCCAGCGCGAAGAGCCGCAGGATGCGGTCGTGCGTGTCGTTGCTGCACGCGAACCAGCCGCCGCCATGGCAATAGACGATGGCCGGCATCGGCGCCGGCGTATCGGCTGGCATGTAGAGCCGCACCGGGATGTTGCGATGGGGGCCGGGGATCGCGCGCTCGGCCACGCGCGCCAGCGCCGGCGCATCGGCGTTGAACCACAGGCGCTGCGCGAGCGCGTTCGCGCGCGCGTCGGCGAGCGACTGCGCCTTCGGCAGCGCGCGCCCGGCTTCCGCGAATTTCGCGATGGCTGCCTGCATCTGCGGATGAAAATCGGCGCGCGTGCTCATGATCGCCGGCGACGCTTAAGGACGAGCCGCGCCGCCGGCGAGCGCGCGGCTCAAGGCGGCCGTGCTCGTCACCCAGCCGAGGATCGTCTCGACGTTGAACAGCGTCGCGGCCTTCACGAAATCGGGGCCGGCGGCGTTGGTCGCGTCCTCGACGAGCAGGCAGAGATAATCGCGGTAGAGCGCGTCGCGGATCGTCGCCTCGACACAGATGTTCGTCGCGATGCCCGCGAAGATCAGCGTGGTGATCCCGGCGCCGCGCAGCGTGGAATCGAGATTGGTCTCGAAAAAGCCGCTGAGCCGCGTCTTGGGCACCACGATGTCGCCCGGCTGCGGCGCCAGCTCGTCGACGATCGCGTAGTCCCAGGTGCCGCGAATCAGCGCGGTGCGGTCGTTCTGCCGCTGCTTGCGCATGAAGCGCAGCGCCACCGACTTGTGATACATGCCGCCGTCCGCCGAGCCCGCATCGTGCAGGTCGCCGTGCCAGCCCATCTGCAGATAGACCGTGCGGATGCCGGCAGCGCGGGTCGCCGACAGCAAGCGCTGGCAGCTCGCGAGCGTGTTCTGCGCCGGGCCGACATCGAAGCCGGCGCGCGCGAGATAGCCGTCGTTCGAGACGAAGCCGTTCTGCATGTCGACGACGATGACCGCCGCCCGCGCCGGATCGAACGCGAACGGCTCCGGCCGCGCCTCGACTGTGACGGAACCCGGCATGGCTCGCGCGGCGCGCCGCGGCGCTAGAGGCCGCTCGCCAGCCGCTTCGCGCTGACCCACGTCGCGTGGAAGCCGTTCGGCACCCGCTGCGGCATCAGCACGCGCGCCACCGGCCCGTCGCCGATGTGCTGCGCGTCGAACACCTGGATCTCGGAGCGGCTCTCGTTCGGATTCCAGACGTAGCTGACGAGGTAGCCGTCGTCCTCGCTTTTCGGATTGTCGCGCTCGGCGAACGGCGCCTCGCTGTACCAGAAATGCGGCCCTTCGCTGAACGCCTGGTAGCGGCCGGTGTCGAGATCGAACTTCACGAGGCCGGTGAAGCGCGGCTCGTCGGCCGGCCAGCGCGCCATCATCACGTTGTAGGACCAGCGATTGCGCCGCGTCTGCCACGCGCTGTTGATCATCGGGAATTCGGCGTTGAGCGTGTCGTCGAGCGGGCCCTCTTTCGTGGCGCCCGTCTTCAAATTGAAGCGCCACTGATAGAGCACAGCATCCATCGTGAGATGGGCGATCATCTTGGCGTAGCGCTCGGAATCGGGCTCGCCATTGGCCTTGCGCGGCGTCACGTAGCGGCAGCCGGTCATCACGATTTCGTCGCCGTCTTCCCAGGCGTTGACGACGTGATAGACGAAGCACGGCTCGGCCTCGAACCAGCGGATTTCGCTGCCCTGGCCGTGGCGCGGAATCACGCCGAAGCGCGCCGGCATGTCGTGGTGGAACTTGATCTTGTGCCGCCCGGCCTTGAACGCCTCCATGTCGTAGAACAGCGGCAGGTCGTGCAGGATCGAATAATGCTGCGTGATCGCGAGATCGTGCGGCAGGCGCGGCCCCGGCAATTCGATCGGCGTCCAATGCTTCACGCGCCGGTCGGGCCCGACGACGCCATAGCTCATGTAGGGCGCGGTCTTGCCGTAGTCGAAGAAGATGAATTCGCCGGTCGCCTCGTCGACCTTCGAGTGCGCCGAGACGCGGCACTTCAGCGTGCCGCCAT
Source organism: uncultured Candidatus Odyssella sp. (assembly GCA_964624265.1). Taxonomy (GTDB): domain Bacteria; phylum Pseudomonadota; class Alphaproteobacteria; order Bin65; family Bin65; genus SBBV01. Next base: position 3,469 of record CAZUYG010000132.1, on the reverse strand, counting down.
AGGTCTCCTGCCCGTCGGTCGCCAAGGTCGCGGGATCGACCGAATAGATGTCGCCGGCGAGGTACCACATCGTCACGAGCTTGCCGGCGTGGAACTTCACGTCGGTGTTCGACGTGTCTTTGAGCGGCATATCGGGCCGGTCGCGGCGCGGCGGCTCCATCACGCCCTCCCATAGCGCGCGGCCGGCCTTTTCCTCCTCGACGAACGATTTCGTGCGCACCCAGCGGTTCCGGTACGTCACCTTGCCGTTCTCGAAATAGGCGCCGTGCAGCATGCCGTCGCCGTCGAACCAGTGATAGCGGCCCTCGGCCGCGTAGCGGCGGTTCGTGCCGTTGCGCACATAGACGCCGTTCAGGTCCTTCGGGATCTCGCCGATCACCTTGAGATCGCCGAGCACGACCTCGCGGTCGATGGGCGCGTAGTTTCCGGTCAGCACCGGATTCGTCCGATTGACGGCATTCATCGCGCGTCTCCTCGCTTCATTCGGCCGCGCTGCGCGCGGCTTCGCTTTTCTCGAGCCAGGGATTGGGGCGGCGTCCTTCGGCCACCGCAGCGGCATATTCGCGGCGCAGGCGGCCGACGATTTCGGCCGCGGGCTCGACGGCAGCGACGCTGCCGACGCCCTGCCCCGCCGACCAGATGTGCTTCCACGCCTTCATCGCCGTGTCGGCGCCCTCGGAGAGATTCATCTTCTTGGGCTGCAGATTCTTGAGGTCGTATCCGGCCGCGACCAGGCTTTCGGCGAGGAAATTGCCGTGCACGCCCGTCACCGCGTTGGTGAGCACGATGCCCTCGGCGTCGTTGCGGATCAGCATGTCTTTGTAAGCCGGCGGCGCGATGCTTTCGGCGGCGGCGATGAACGACGTGCCGACATAGGCAAGATCGGCGCCGAGCACTTCCGCGGCGCGTACGGCCCTGCCGTCGGAGATCGCGCCGCCGAGCACGACCGGCCCGTTCCAGAATTTGCGGATCTCGGGCAGGAACGCGAAGGCCGTGAGCGCGCCGGCATGGCCGCCCGCGCCGGCCGCGACGAGGATGAGCCCGTCGACGCCGGCCTCGAGCGCCTTCTTCGCGAATTTCGGCGAGATCACGTCGGCGAACACGCGCCCGCCATAGGAGTGCACCGCCTCGACGACGTTGCGCGGGCTGCCGAGCGCGGTGATGACGAGCGCCGGCTTGTGCTTCTTCACCAGCTCCAGCTCCGCCGCGAGGCGCGGATAGGTGGAGTGCACGACCATATTGAGCGCGAACGGCGCGGCGCCTTTCGTTTCGGCGGCGACGCGCGCGAGCCAGGCGTCGAGATCTTCGGCCGTGCGGCAGTTCGGCGCCGGAAACGCGCCGATGACGCCCGCCTTGCAGGCGGCGATGACGAGATCGGGGCCGGAGACCAGGAACATCGGCGCGGCGATCACCGGCAGCGCCATGCGCTGCGTCCATTCCGGCGGCAGACGGCTGGTCATCGTGAGCGTCGTCCTCCCGTTTCTTGAACCAACGCTAGCATAGTGAGTTTCATAACGCTAGTAACCCCTAGGGCTGCGGCACGAGGCGCGGGCGCGGCGATTCGAGCACCGGAATCAACGCTTTGCCGCAGGGCCGGTGGGTCAGCGCGAGCGGCGGGCCGGACCGGCCGGCGAGCCAGCGGTCTGCCCAGCCGATCTGCGCGACGATCACCGGATAGAGGTCGAACCCCTTCTCGGTGAGGATGTATTGCCAGCGCCGCGGCCGTTCGCGATAGACGTGGCGCGCCATCATGCCGGCGGCGACCAGTTCGTCGAGGCGGCGCGCGAGCACGTTCGGCGCAAGACCGAGCGCGCGCTCGATGTCGCTGAAGCGGCGCAAGCCGAAAAACGCCGCCGCGATCACGAGCGCGAGGCTGCGATTGCCCAGCGTGTCCGCGGCGGAATTGAGCGGCTGCGGACGCGCGCGCCGCTGCGACCGCGGCGCCCGCTTGGCGTCGGCGTTCGCGCGTCCGAGCAAATCGCGCTTCGGCTGCCGCGCCTTCAGCGCAGTGGCGGGCCGATAGGCGACGTCGCGCGCGTGGATCGGCGCGCGGCAGGCGCGGCAGACGAGGCGCCGTTCGGCTTCGTCCTCCATCGGCCAGGCCTCGAACGCCTCGGCCGAAGCCCAGGTGCGATCCCAGTTGCGGATCGAGTGGAGGATCGCGAGGGTGTCGCGGCCCTTGGCACTCAAGCCGTACTCGAAGCGCGGCGGATTCCGCTGATAGGCGATGCGTTCGATCAGCCCGTCGCGGGCGAGGTCTTCGAGCCGCTGCGCGAGCGTGCTGCGCGCGATGCCGATGCGGCGGGCAAGCCCGTCGAAGCGCTCGGGGCCGGCCGCGAGCGCCGCCAGCAGCAGCAGCGTCCCCCGGTCGCCGATGATGTCGAGCACCGGGATGACGAGGCTCGCGCGGATGTGGCGCGCGGCCTCGGCGGTGCGCGCGGCCTCGGTGGCCGCGGTATCGGCGGCGGCTTGGGCCGGGGAACGTGCCATCGTTGGTTCCGCGAAATCTTGCCTTGGTCAGTTCGCTAAGGTAAGTGACTCGCCACCGGCCGACAACAGCAAACGCCAAGCGCCGGCGCACGAGGGAGGACACCGCCATCGGCGACCTGCTGCAGCAGCTCGTGAACGGCTTGGCCGTGGGCGCCATTTACGGGCTCACGGCGCTCGGCTTCGTGCTCATCTACAAGGCCACCGAGGTCGTGAATTTCGCGCAGGGCGATCTGCTGATGCTCGGCGCCTTCATCGCGTGGACGCTCATCGTCCCGCTCGGCCTCCCCTATATCCTCGCCTTCGTGCTGACGATTGCGGCGATGGCCGCGATCGGCGCCGGCCTCGACCGCTTCGTGATGCGGCAGATCATCGGCCAGCCGCATTTCGCCGGCATCATGCTGACGATCGGCCTCGCCTTTTCGATCCGCGGCATCGCGAGCCTCGTCTGGGGGCCGCAGGAGCGCGGGCTGCCGACGCCGTTCGCGCAGCAGCCGCGCAACATCGGCGGCGTGCTCGTCCAGGAATCGATGCTCGCGATCGCCGCCGGCACTGCCATTCTCTGCGCCGTCCTTTATCTCTTCTTCCGCCATACGCGGCTCGGCGTCGCGATGCAGGCGGCCTCGCAGAACCAGCTCGCCGCCTACCTCATGGCGATCCCGGTGAAATCGGTGTTCACGCTCACTTGGGCGATCGCCGCGGCCGTTTCGGCCATCGCCGGCATCCTGATTGCGCCGCTGCTGGCGGTGGAGCTCAATCTCTGGGTCATCGTGCTGAAGGGCTTCGCCGCCGCGGTGCTGGGCGGCTTCGGCAGCATTCCGGGCGCCATCCTCGGCGGCCTGCTGATCGGCGTGGCGGAGCAGCTCGTCGGCGTCTACGAGCCGAGCGCCAAGGGCATCACGGCCTATGTGGTGCTGCTCGTCGTGCTGTTCGCGTTTCCGCGCGGGCTGCTCGGCGAGCCGCAGGGCAAGCGGGTGTAGCG
>CAZUYG010000131.1:0-7916 GCA_964624265.1 uncultured Candidatus Odyssella sp. | reverse complement strand
TCACATCAGACAGGAAGCGCCGATGAGCAGCATCGCGGCACGACTGGACGAACTCCCGAAGCCGGCCTGGATCGCGTTGATGGTCGTGGCCTTCATTCTGTTCTGGCCGATCGGCCTCGGAATCCTCGCTTACCTCATATGGAGTGGACGGATGGGTTGTTCTTGGAGACACGATCGCCGCGAGTGGCGCGAACGCCGCGAGCGCATGCACGACGCCGCGCACCGCTGGTGGCACGGCGATGGCCGCGCCCATGGCGCGGCTCCTTCGAGCGGCAACCGCGCGTTCGACGAATATCGCGAGGAAACGCTGCGCCGCCTCGAGGACGAGCAGAAGGAATTCCGCGACTTCCTCGACCAGCTGCGCCACGCGAAGGACAAGGCGGAGTTCGACCAGTTCATGGACGACCGCCGCCGCCGCCGAGACGCCCCGCCGCCGACCGAACCGCCGCCGGTTCCCCCCGAGCCCGCGCGCTGACGCGGCAACGCGAAAAGCCCCGGCGGCAACGCCGGGGCTTTTTTGTTTCGCGACGCCTTGAAGCGCGTAACGGCGCGGCGACCGCCCTACCCCATGCGCGGCATCAGCACCGTGTAGTCGAAATCGAGCACGACCTCGGGCAGGTGCTTCCCGTCGGCGCCCTTCCACGGAAAATCGGCGCAGGCGCGGTTCTTGGCGGCGACCGTGCGCAGCCGCAGCGCGCCGACATCGGCGCGGCCCGGCAGCTCGATGCGCTCGAGCACTTCGCTCCACGCATAGATCGTGTCGCCGGCGAAGACCGGATTCACGTGCTGGCCGCCATTGATGGCCGCGATTCGGAATGCGTTCGCGAGCCCGTTGAACGACAGCGAGCGCGCGAGGCTGATCACGTGTCCGCCATAGACGAGGCGCTTGCCGAAGCGGCCCTGCGCCTCGGTGTGCTGGTTGAAATGCACGCGCGCGGTGTTCTGGTAGAGCCGCGTCGCGAGCTGATGCTCGGCCTCTTCCACCGTCATGCCGTCGACGTGATCGATGCGCTCGCCGGGCGCGTAATCGTCCCAGCCGTGGCGCGAGCCGGCGGCGGCGCGGTCGTAGCCGCTCGCCTTGAACCCGTTGAACGCGCGCAGCTCGCCGGCGGCGACGGCGCCGGGCAGGTTCGGCACCTGCTCCTCTTTCACGGCAGCAGCCTCGTCGCGCTTGCGGACCATCACCCAGCGCACGTAGCGCAGCACTTCGTCGCCGCGTGCGTTCGTGCCGGTCGTCTTCACATAGACGACGCCGGTCTTGCGGTTCGAATTCTCCTTGAGGCCGATCACCTGCGACCGCGCCGAGAGCGTATCGCCCGGATAGACGGGCGCGCCGAACACGCCGCCGGCATAGCCGAGATTGGCCACCGCGTTCAGCGAGATGTCGGGCACCGTCTTCCCGAACACGGTGTGGAACACGAGCAGGTCGTCGACCGGCGCCTGCGGGAAGCCGGCCTTTTCGGCGAACGCATCCGAGCAATTCAGCGCGAAGCGCGAGCCGTAGAGCGCGGTGTAGAGCGCGGTATCGCCGTCGGTCAGCGTGCGCGGCGTCGCGTGCGCGATCTCCTGCCCGAGCCGGAAATCCTCGAAAAAATTGCCGGCGCTGGTCTTCGTCATGGCATCCATCCGAAATGCGCTGTGGCGAGGCGCGGAGCCTAGCCGCTAGGTCCGCGCGCTCCGGCATGGAATCATGTCGCGCCTCGGGCGGAAGGCGATTCGCCGCGCTACTCGCAGCTGATTTCGCCCGCCATCGTGCACTCGACCGACTTCTTCGCGCCGCGCACGATCAGCGTGTGCTGGATCGCGCCGATCGTCGTCTCCAGCGTGGCGGTGATTTCGCCGGCGGTTTTCGCGGCGCCCTTTTTCGGCGGAACCGCGACCATTTCGAAGCCGGCGACGGCATTGTTGGGATGCCGCTCGCGGACCATGCGCAGCGCGGGCTTGGTCCAGCCCGCGCTCGGCACCTTGCCCACCGCGGTGATCCGGTGCGTGTTCTTGCCGCCTTCGGGCAGGCGCTCGACCTTGACCGAGACGACCTCGGCAACGCGTTGCGGCCGCGCCGCGGTTTCCGCGTGGGCGAGAACAGGGGCGAGGGCCAGCAGGGCGACGGCCGCGATCCGAAGCATGTGCAATCTCCGCGCAGGTTTGCAGAGACTACCTATCACAACGCGCGGCCCGCGTCGCGCCGTCAGGCGGCCGATTCGAGCTCCGCGATCCGATCCGCGAGCGCCACCAGACGCTGCGCGTTCTCGACGTGGAGATTCTCGATCAGCTTGCCGTCGACGAGGACGACGCCCTCGCCCTTCGCCTCGGCTTCGGCGTGCGCGGCGATGATCCTCTTCGACCACGCGACTTCCTCCGCCGAGGGTGCCAAGGCCTTGTTGGCGCCCGCCACCTGCTTCGGGTGGATCAGCGTCTTGCCGTCGAAGCCGAGCTCGCGGCCCTGCGTGCAGGCGAACGCGTAGCCCTCGTCGTCGGCGAGATCGAGATGCACGCCGTCGACGATGGCGATGCGGTTGGCGCGCGCGGCGAGCAGGCACAGGCCGAGGCTCGTCAGCATCGGCAGCCGATCGCGCGTGTGCGCGGCGTGCAGATCCTTCGTGAGGTCCGACGTGCCCATCACGAGGCAGATCATGCGCGGCGTGGACCGCGCGATCTCCGCCGCATTCAGCACGCCCATCGGCGTCTCGATCATCGCCATCAGCGCGAGATCGGGCGGCGCCTTGTATTCCTCGAGCAGCGCCTCGACGTGCCGCACCTGCTCGCCGCTTTCCACCTTGGCGATCAGGATCGCGTGCGCGCCGGCATTGGCGAGCGCCAGCACGTCTTCGTGGCCCCAGCCGGTATCGAGGCTGTTCATGCGGATGACGAGCTCGCGCTTGCCGTAGCCGCCGCCCTTCACCGCCTCGACCACCTGCTTGCGCGCCGTAGCCTTCGCATCGGGCGCCACCGCATCCTCGAGATCGAGGATCAGCGAATCGGCCGGCAGCGTCTTCGCCTTCTCGAGCGCGCGGGCATTGGCGCCCGGCATGTAGAGCATGGAGCGGCGCGGCCGCGCGATCGCGGCTTCGAGCGATTCATTGACGAGCGGCATGCGCGCAGTACTCTCTCGCGGGGTTTCGACGGGCCGTGCGGGGATTTAGCCTTTTTTGGGCGAGCCCGGCTATGAGTCGCAGCGCGACACCGCATCGCGGTGCTATGTTCGAGGCGGGCCGGACGCGGAAATGGCCGGCCGAATGGGCGGAGAATGCCGATACTTTCAATTCAATCCCATGTCGCCTACGGGCGCGTGGGAAACCGGGCGGCGGTTTTCGCGCTGGAGCGCCTCGGCCACGAAGTGTGGCCGGTGAACACGGTCAACTTCAGCAACCACCCGGCCATGGAGAGCTGGAAGGGCGGCGTTCACCGGGCCAGCGACATCGCCGAAATCATCGACGAGCTCGAGAAGCGCAACGCGTTTCCGCACTGCGCGGCGATCATCTCCGGCTATATCGGCGACGTGGCGATCGGGCGCGCGGTGCTCGACGCGGTGAAGCGCGTGCGCAAGGTGAATCCGCGCATGTTCTACGCGCTCGATCCGGTGATCGGCGACGCGCCGAGCGGCACCTATGTCGCGGCCGGCGTGCCGGAGTTCTTCCGCGACGAGGCGCTGCCCGAAGCCGATATCGTTTTCCCCAACGCCTACGAGCTGGCGCTGCTTTCGGGCCAGACGATCACGACCGTCGACCAGGCCGCGAACGCCGCCGCCGATCTGCTGAAGCGCGGACCCGAGATGGTGGTCGTGAAGGGCCTGCGCCACGGCGCCTCGATCAGCGCGCTGCTCGTGTCGGGAAGCCAGGCCTGGCAGGCGACATCGCCCTGGATCGACGTGAACGCGCACGGCGCCGGCGATCTGTTCTGCGCCCTGTTCCTCGGCCACTTCCTGCAGCGCGGCGACGCGCGGAGCGCGCTGGCGCGGGCCGTGCACGGCGTGCATGCGGTTCTGGAGAAAACCAAAGCCCTGAAGCTCGACGCGCTGGCGCTGGTGGATGCGCAGGACGAGCTGGTCGCCAGCTCGGTGCCGGTGGTGGCGCTGCCGCTCTGGGCGGCGTGACCGGACGGATTCGGACGGCGGCGCAGTGACGGGTATCACTGGCCGCCGCACTCTGATACCTGATATCCGCTGCCGGAGCATATCGGGACTCGCCGCCCAAGCCGCATGGATCTGATCCTCTTCATCAAGGGCATCGTCGCGGGGTTCATCATCGCGGCGCCGGTGGGCCCCGTCGGCATTCTCTGCATCCAGCGCACGCTCTCGAAGGGCATGCTGATGGGGCTGGCGCCGGGCGTAGGCGGCGCGGTGGCCGACATGATTTTCGGCGGCGTGGCCGCGTTCGGCCTCACCTTCATCGCCGATTTCCTGCTGCGCCACGATCAGTGGATGCGGCTGGGCGGCGGGGTCCTGCTGCTGATCCTCGGAATGCACGGGCTGCTCAAGCAGCACTCGAAGATGGCCCCCGCCCCGCCTTCCGTCAGCGGCGCGGCCGGCGACGCCGTCTCCGCGTTCCTGCTCACCGTGACCAATCCGATGACGATCCTCACCTTCAGCCCGGTGTTCCTGGCGGTGGGCGCGGTGGTGCCGAAGGACGACCGGCCCGCGGCCTGGACGCTGATCCTCGGCGTGATGGTGGGATCGTGCGTCTGGTGGGTGATGCTCTGCGCGCTGACCGAGCTGTTCCGCCGCCGCGTGAATTCCACGCGCCTCGTGATCATCCACCGCGTTTCGGCGGGGCTGATCCTGTTCTTCGGCGTCGTCGTCCTGCTGAGCACGACCGCGATCGGCCAGCGCATCATCGCCGCCGCGAAGCCGCTCGGATTCTGAAGCACGCGGCTCGGGCGGCGCTCCAACGAAAAAAGGGATGCCCGGCGGGCATCCCTTTCGACGTCTCGCTCGCCGCAAAACGGCGCGCGCCCTTCTCCGAAGCCGGAGGGGGCGCCGTTACGCGGCCTTGGCCTTGCGGAGATAGCCGCGCGCCAGCTCTTCCGCGATCTGCACCGCGTTGAGCGCGGCGCCCTTGCGGAGATTGTCGGACACGCACCAGAAGGCGAGGCCGTTCTTGACCGTCGCATCCGCGCGGATGCGGCTGACATAGACCGGATCGGTGCCGGCGCATTCGAGCGGCGTCACGTAGCCGCCGTCCTTGCGCTCGTCGACGACCTTCACGCCCGGCGCCTTTTCGAGCGCCGCGCGCGCCGCCTCGACCGTGATCGGCTTCTCGCATTCGATCACGACCGCCTCGGAATGGCCGACGAACACCGGCACGCGCACGCAGGTGGCGATCACCTCGATGGCCGGATCCAGGATTTTCTTCGTTTCCTGGACCATCTTCCATTCCTCCTTCGTCGAGCCGTCGGGCATGAAGACGTCGATGTGGGGAATGACGTTGAACGCGATCTGCTTCTGGAACTTCTTCGGCGCCACGCTGTGGCCGTGGAACAGCGCGTGAGTCTGGCTCTCGAGCTCTTCCATGCCGGCCTGGCCGGCGCCGCCGGTGGACTGGTAGGTGGCGACGACGACGCGCTTGATCCGCGCCAGCTCGTGCAGCGGCTTCAGCGCCACCACCATCTGCATCGTCGAGCAGTTGGGGTTGGCGATGATGTTGCGCTTCGTGTAGCCGGCGATCGCGTGCGGGTTCACTTCCGGCACGATTAGCGGAATCTCCGGGTCGTAGCGGAACTGCGAGGTGTTATCGATCACGACGGCGCCCGCCGCCGCCGCGCGCGGCGCGTGGACGGCCGAAACCTTGGCGCCCGGCGAGAACAGCCCGATATCGATTCCCTTGAAGTCGAATTTGGCGAGATCTTTGACCGTGAGTTTTTTTCCGGCGAAATCCACCGTCGAGCCGGCCGAGCGTTCGGAGGCGAGCGGTACGACCTCGTCGGCCGGGAAATTGCGCTCGGCGAGGATGTTCAACATCTCCCGCCCGACGGCGCCGGTGGCCCCTGCCACCGCAACCCGATAACCCATGGTCCTTTCCTTTCAAGACGTTGCCAGAGCGCCGAAACCCGGCCAAGGCCAGACTCCAGGGCGAAGCAAAGCTTCGCCGAAAACTCGCGAAGCGAGCGGCGCGCCCTCACATACGCCGTGAACCGAAAAATTTCAATGGGATGGCCGCACCCGCGGCGGCGCGACACGCCTCTTGCAATTGCCGGCGCGGCGGCGAAAGTCACGGCGGCATCCGGCGGAGGCCCGCATGGCCGGCACGATCCAGACCTACCGCGAATTCTGGCCGTTCTATCTCGAGGAGCACAGCAAGCCCTCGACGCGGACGATCCATTTCATCGGCACGGCGCTGGTGTTCGCCGTGATCGTCGCCGCGATCGCCACCCGCATCTGGTGGCTGCTCTTGCTGATGCCGGTCGCCGGCTACGGCTTCGCCTGGTATTCGCACTTCTTCGTCGAGCACAACCGGCCGGCCACGTTCACCTACCCGTTCTGGTCGCTGTTCAGCGACTTCCGGATGTTCTTCGTGTGGCTGTCGGGCCGCCTCGGCGGCGAGGTGCGCAAGTACAATATCGTCGCCCGCGCCTGAGGCGCCGCCGGTCCTATCCCGGCGGCTGCGCGTCGCGCATGAACTGGCTCAGCAAGCCGCGCAGTTCGGCGACCCGAAGCGGCTTCGGCAGCACGCCGGCCATATCGAGTCCCTTGGCCTGTCCGATCGTGTGGGCCATGCGCCGGATGCCTTCGTCGAACCCGCTGACGATCAGGATGCGCGCGCGCGTGCCCATCTCGGCCATGTATTTCAGGAGCTCGATGCCATCGGCGCCCGGCAACGTGAGATCGAGCAGGATCACGTCGGCAGGCTTTTCGGCGAACGCGCGCTTGAAGTCCTCGGCGTGATTGGTGGTGACCACCTCGTAGCCGATACCGGTGGCGATATCCCGCAGGAAGTCGCAGATCTCCGGCTCGTCGTCGACGATGAGCATTCTCAAGGCCATCAGAGTCTTTCCCCGTTGTCGGTGTCGTCGGCGAGCGCCTTGCGCAGCATCCTGGCGAGGTCGGCCTTGCGATAGGGCTTGCCGATGAAATGGGCGTGCGGCGCCTTGGCGTCGCCGTTGGCATTGCCATTGTGCATGGAGGCCGCGGCGTAGCCGGTGGTGAGCAGAACCTTGAGGCCGGGCCGGCGGGCCACGGCCGCCGCGGCGAGATCGCGGCCGTTCATCGCGCCCGGCATGACCAGGTCCGTGAACAGCAGGTCGACCGGTTCGCCTTGCTCGATCCATGCGATCGCCGCCGCCGCGTCGGGCGCGGACTGCACGCGATAGCCGAGCTCGGCGAGCGTCTTTTCCGCCGCCTCGCGCACGCCGGCATTGTCTTCGACGATCAGCACGCGTTCGCTGCCGCGCGGCGGCAGCGATGGCGCGGCATCGGCCTGCTGCGGCTCGGCAGCCATGTCGGAGCGCGGAAGGTAGATCTTGATGCTCGTGCCGTGGCCGACCTCGCTGTAGATCTTCACGTGTCCGTAGGACTGCTTGACGAAGCCGTAGACCATCGAGAGGCCGAGGCCGCTGCCCTTGCCGACCTCCTTGGTGGTGAAGAACGGCTCGAACGCGCGCTCGACGACGTGCGGCGGCATGCCGGTGCCGTTATCGGTGACCGCGGCCATCACGTAATCGCCGGCGACAACTTCGGGGTTGGCGGCCGCATAGGCCTCGTCGAGCCGCACGTTCGCGGTTTCGATGGTGAGCGTGCCGCCCTTCGGCATCGCATCGCGCGCGTTGATCGCCAGATTGAGCAGCACGTCTTCGAATTGCGCCGGATCGGCGATGGCCGGCCATAGCGCTTCGCCGGGCACCGTGCGGATATCGATGCGCTCGCCGAGGGTCCGGCGCAGCAGCGCGGCGAGGCCCGGCAGTCTTTCATTGAGATCGATTGC
>CAZUYG010000130.1:0-7958 GCA_964624265.1 uncultured Candidatus Odyssella sp. | reverse complement strand
GCACGAAGTAGTACATCATGCCGAGGAAGCCGGCGGTGAGGAAGAAGCCGACCGCGTTGTGGCCGTACCACCATTGCGTGAGCGCGTCCTGCACGCCCGAGAACAGCGAGTAGCTCTTGACGCCCAGCAGCGACACCGGCACGGCGATGTTGTTGCCGAGGTGCAGGATCGCCACCGTGATGATGAAGGCGAGATAGAACCAGTTCGCGACGTAGATGTGCGGCTCGTTCCGGCGCACGACCGTGCCGAGGAAGATCGCGAAATACAGCACCCAGATCAGCGTGAGCCAGATATCGACGTACCACTCGGGCTCGGCGTATTCGCGGCCCTGCGTGATGCCGAGCACGTAGCCGGTGGCGGCCATCACGATGAAGAGCTGATAGCCCCAGAACAGGAACTCGGCCGCCGCCGGACCGCCCCAGAGCGGCGCCCGGCAGGTGCGCTGCACGACGTAGAGCGACGTCGCGAACAGGGCATTGCCGCCGAACGCGAAGATCGCGGCCGACGTGTGCAGCGGGCGGAGGCGCCCGAAGCTCGTGAACTCGAAATCGAGATTCAATACCGGAAACGCGAGCTGAAGCGCGATATAGACGCCGGCCAGGAAGGCCGCGACGCCCCAGAACACGGTCGCGATTGTAAAGAGACGAACGACGCCGTAATCGTAGGCGACGCGCTCGCCCGCCCCGGCCGCGGTTTGCGCCGACCCGAGAGTTCCCGCCACTTGCATGCCTGACACTCCGAAAGATGCGCGGCTTCGCTGCGCGCATGGCCCCGAATAGGTCGGCGCGGCGTGCCATTCATTGACTTACGTCAAGGCGCGGCCGGCCCCGCACCGTAAAAGAAGACGCCCGCGCCGCAACTCCGGTACCGTATGGGAGACATGCTCGACAAGTCCGAAATCGCCGTTTTCTCAGAAGCTTCGCCGCGGGTGCGCCGCGTCTCGGGCGACCGGCCGTGGATTTGGCTGGCGGGCGGTTGGGAAGACATGCTGCGTGCGGGGCGCGTGTCCTTCGCGTGGGGCGCGCTTTTTGTCGCGGTTGGCGCCGCGCTGATCGGCGGCGCGGCCCTGCTCGGCGCCTACGAGGCGGTCTTGCCGCTCGCCGCGGGCTTTCCGCTGCTGGCGCCGGTCCTTGTTGTCGGCCTCTATGAAGTGAGCCGGCGCGTCGAGGCCGGCGAGAAAGTGGACATGAAGACGCCGTTGCTGGCCCTGCGGCGCAATGCCGGCCAGCTCGGCGTCATGGGCTTCGTGCTCGGCTTCGTCTTCCTCGCCTGGATGCGGATCGCGACGCTGCTGTTCGCGCTGTTCTTCGGCGCCCGCGCGTTCAACGCCGGGGAATTCCTGAGCGAGGTCGTGCTGTCGGGCACCAACGCACTGTTCCTCGTGATCGGCAGCGCGATCGGCGCGGTGCTCGCCCTTATCGTCTTCGCGATCAGCGTCGTGTCGCTGCCGATGCTGCTCGACCGCGAGCGCGACAACGCCTTCACCGCGATCGCAACCAGCGTCGCCGCCGTGCGCGCCAATCCGCGCGCGATGCTGCTGTGGGCGTTCCTCATCGGCTGCTTCATCGGCGCGGGCCTGCTGCTCGGCCTCGTCGGCCTCGTTCTCACGCTGCCGCTCGTGGCCCATGCCACGTGGCATGCCTATCGCGATCTCGTGGCGCGCGACACCGCCACGGGCGACACGTCAACGCCAACATCTCCCGGAGAGTGACATGAACTACGGTCTTTCGAATTGGATCGCGCTGGGCGTCGCCGTCATCGTGGCGCTGCTCGGCCTGGTGCTCGCGGCCCGGGGCGTGGATTTCGGCATGGAACTCGCGGGCTGGCTGTTTTTCCTCTTCGGCGTCGGCTTCTCGTTCCGCATGGTCGGCAAGATGGCGATCCCGTCCAAAGAGGGCTGACGCGGCCCGCGCACGCGCGCGCATCGATCCCGAGGGGCGGATGAAAATCCGCCCCTTTTTCGTTTGCGCCGGAGTCCGTTCGCGGCATGCGGCGAAAATCCGCGCGGTTTGATTCAGGTCAAAGCCTCGGCACGCCGTCTCGCGCAGTTTTCATGGGCGAGCCTCCGGCTGTTCGTGCCGGCGGCGGGGAAGATGAGAAGGGATCCACCGCATGTCGATCAATTACAACGAACGCATTCCGAACAACGTCAGCCTGTCCGAGGACAAGCAGCTGCAGCGGGCGCTCGAGCGCTGGCAGCCGAAATACCTCGACTGGTGGCGCGAGATGGGTCCGGAAGGCTTCCAGTCGAACGACGTCTATCTGCGCACCGCGGTGAGCGTCGATCCGCAGGGCTGGGCGCAATATGGCTACGTGAAAATGCCCGACTACCGCTGGGGCATCTTCCTCACGCCGCCGGAAAAGGACCGGCAGGTGAATTTCGGCGACCACAAGGGCGATCCGGCGTGGCAGGACGTGCCCGGCGAATACCGCTCGCTGCTGCGCCGCCTCGTCGTCACGCAGGGCGACACCGAGCCCGCCTCGGTCGAGCAGCAGCGCCAGCTCGGGCGCACCTGCCCCTCGCTCTACGACCTGCGCAATCTCTTCCAGGTGAACGTCGAGGAGGGCCGCCATCTCTGGGCGATGGTGTACCTGCTGATGAAGCATTTCGGCCGCGACGGCCGCGAGGAAGCGGAGGGCCTGCTGGAGCGCCGCTCGGGCGACAGCGACCGCCCGCGCATCCTCGGCGCCTTCAACGAGAAGACGCCCGACTGGCTGTCGTTCTTCTTCTTCACGATGCTGACCGACCGCGACGGCAAGTATCAGCTCGCGTCGCTGGCCGAATCGGGCTTCGATCCGCTGTCGCGCTCGTGCAAGTTCATGCTCACCGAGGAGGCGCATCACCTCTTCGTCGGCGAGACCGGCATCGCGCGCATCCTGCAGAAGACCTGCGAGGTGATGAAGCGCATCAATTCGGACGATCCCGCGAAGGTGCGGGCCGAGGGCGCGATCGACCTCCCGACGATCCAGAAATACCTCAACTTCCACATCAGCGTGACCGAGGATCTCTACGGCAGCGAGATTTCGACCAACGCCGCCAACGCGTTCACGATGGGCCTCAAGGGGCGCTTCGAGGAGGCCAAGCTCACCGACGACCACAAGCTTTCGACCGCCACCTATCCGGTGCCGGATCTCGCCGGCGACGCCATCGTCGTGCGCGAAGCGCCCGCGCTGACCGCGCTCAACGAACGCCTGCGCGACGACTACATCGTCGATTGCCAGAAGGGCGTCGACCGCTGGAACAAGGTGCTCGAGAAGGGCGGCACGAACCAGCGCCTGCGCCTTCCGCACAAGGCCTTCCACCGGCAGATCGGCACCTTCGCGCAGCTGCATGTGAGCCCCGATGGCCGCGTCCTGACCGAGGCCGAATGGACGCGCCATCACGGCGACTGGCTGCCGGGCGATACGGACCACGCCTTCGTGCAGTCGCTGATGAAGCCGGTCACCGAGCCCGGAAAATTCGCGAGCTGGATCGCGCCGCCGGCGCGCGGGATCAACAACCAGCCGGTCGAGTTCGCTTATGCGCGCGTCGACTGAATAGGTCGACAAACGCAGGGACGGGGGCGCCGCCGGATCCCCCGCGCTCCCGTCCCGCCCTTTCGCCAGGTTTGCCCGCGCCGGCCGGATAGGCCATAGCGGGCGATGGGCGGGAGCGCAGCCGGATCCCCCGCGCTCCCGCCCGCCCTACTTCCGCACGAAGGCCGCCGCGCATGCACGGAACCACGACCGGATTGCGCCGCCAGCACCTGATCGACCCCGAGGTGTGCATCCGTTGCAACACCTGCGAGGAAGTGTGCGGCGTGCGCGCGATCAGCCACAACGGCGTCAACTACGTCGTCGATTTCAACGTCTGCAATTTCTGCGGCGACTGCCTGCCGCCCTGCCCGACCGGCGCGATCGACAATTATCGCCAGGTTGCGCGGCCGTGGACGGTCGCCGAGCAGCTCGGCTGGGAGACGCTGCCGCCCGACCAGGCGCCCGGCGAGGGCGAGGCCGGCGCGCCGGGCGAGGCTCCCGCCACGGGCGATACGGCGCTTCCCGCCGAAGTGGCGACGATCACCGCCGTCGCGACCGCGGCGGAGGAAGGGCGCGCGGTGCCGCCGTGGTCGGCCGCGCATCCCTACCTCAATCTCTATGCGCCCGAGCGGCCGGTCACGGCGACGGTTTCCGGCAATCTCCGCCTCACCGAGCCGGGCGCCTCGAGCGACATCCATCACATCGTGCTCGATCTCGGCACCACCGCGCTGCCGCTGCTGGAGGGCCAGTCGATCGGCGTGCTGCCGCCCGGTCTCGACGCCGACGGCAAGCCGCACCGCGTACGGCTCTATTCCGTGGCGAGCCCGCGCGAGGGAGAGCGGCCGGGCAAAAACAACTTGGCACTGACGGTCAAGCGCGTGACCGAGGACACGGACGGCAGGCCCGTGCGCGGCGTGGCCTCGAACTACCTCTGCGATCTCGCCAAGGGCGACGCCGTGAAGCTGATCGGCCCCTATGGCACGACGTTCCTGATGCCGAATCATCCGGGCGCGCACATCGTGATGATCTGCACCGGCACCGGCGCGGCCCCGATGCGCGCGATGACCGAACGCCGCCGCCGCAAATGGGCCCGCGGCGACGGCACCGGCGGCAAGCTGCTTCTGTTCTTCGGCGCGCGCACGCCGGCCGAGCTGCCTTACTTCGGGCCGCTGATGCGCCTGCCGCGCGAATTCATCGACGTCG
Source organism: uncultured Candidatus Odyssella sp. (assembly GCA_964624265.1). Classification (GTDB taxonomy): domain Bacteria; phylum Pseudomonadota; class Alphaproteobacteria; order Bin65; family Bin65; genus SBBV01. The sequence goes on along the minus strand of CAZUYG010000130.1, from coordinate 3,239 downwards.
AATTCGCGTTCTCGCGCGATCCGGCGCGGCCCAAGGCCTATGTGCAGGATCGCCTGCGCGCCCGCGCCGGCGATCTCGCCGCCCTGCTCTCCGACAACAACGCCTATTTCTATCTGTGCGGACACAAGCGCATGGAAGAAGGCGTCGAGGCCGCGTTCTCGGCGATCTGCGCGGGCGCCGGGCTGCAGTGGCGCGAGGTCAAGGCCGATCTGCGCCGCGGCGGGCGCTATCACGTGGAGACGTATTAGCGCGGCACTGCTTACAGCGTCGTCGCAGGCTTCCAGTCGTCTTCGGCGCCGGCGAGTTCGGCGAGCCGCTTCGGATCGGCGATCTGCATGTCCTGCGCGGTGAGGAAGCGCACGATCCGGTCGCGCTTCAGCTTCGAGAGGCTGCGGCTCACCGTTTCGATCGTGAGGCCGAGGTAATCGCCGATATCGGTGCGGGTCATCGGCAGCGAGACCATGTCCGCCCGGCCCTTCAGCTGCATCCGCCGCATCAGGATCAGCAGGAACGAGGCCACGCGCTCCAGCGCGGTCTTGCGGCCGAGCAGCAGCATCTGGTCCTGCGCCGCGGCCAGCTCGTTGGAGGCGACGGCGAGCAGACGCCGCTCCATCGCCGGAAACTGGTCGAGCAGCGATTCGAGCCGGTTCTTCGGATAACGGCAGAGCAGAACCGGATCGACGGCCTCGGCGCTGTAGGCATAGCGCTCGCGCAGCGCGAGGCCGAGAAAATCGGACGGGAACAGGAAGCCGGTGATCTGGCGGCGCCCGTCGGCCAGCATCTTGGAGAGGCGCACGCAGCCTTCGGTGATGATGTAGAGGCTGTCGGAGCGGTCGCCCTCGAAGAACAGGATCTCGCCGGGCGCGAGCTTCTTGTGCATGACGATGGCATCGAGCTTGCCGAGGTGCTCGGGCTCGATCGCGCCGCAGATGCTGAGATCGCGCACCTGACAAGCCGCGCAGGGATTGGCCTCGGCCGCGGCGCCGCGCTGCAATGGCTGAACGAGTTGTTTCGCCACGACGTTCGACATGGATCGCGCACCCCCCGCGTCGGAAGGAAGATTATCGCGAATGTGGCCGCTATTGCGCGGCGCGGGACGCCGCATTTTGACGCAGATCAAGGCCCGGCTGGCCACGCGCGATTATGCATGGCCGAGGATCGGGATTTGCATTCGAGCCGCCGACATGCAGAGCGAATACGCGATCAAGCCCGTGACGGGCGCCCTCGTCGATAAGAGCTTTCCGTTCGCGCAAGCGCTGGGGATCGGCGATCTCGCCCGCTGGCGCGCCTTCGTCGCGAGCTACGCCGGCGTGCCCGATTCGGGCGCGATCGCGGCCGAAACCCAGCATGGCTACGTCGCCGGCCTGCTGTTCTATCAGGCGAACCGGCACGATCAGGGCGGCGCATCGCTCGTATGCGATCCGTTCGTGGTCGCCGACATGCCGCGTTTTGCGACGCCGGCGAAAGCCCTGCTCGAAGCCGCCGACGGGCTCGCGCTGGACCTCGGCTGCAAATGGGTCCGCGTGGTGCTGCCCGCGACTGGCGATCCGCTCAATGCGGAGGCCGCCGGCTGCGAGGGCGCGCTGTTTCGGGCCGGGTATGCGCTGGAGTCGCTCAGTTTCCGTCGACGGCGCTCGCTTCCCGCCGGTAAGATGCGCATTCCGGCGGCCGCCAAGCAGGCGTGCCGGCCACGAACCAGCGCGAGGTAGATACTATGACGGGGATCAAGCACATCGTCGCCCATCTCGAGGGCGGCGCTCACGACGCCGCTGTCCTGAAGCTGTCGGGGACGCTGGCGGGGCGCCTCGGCGCCGCGCTGGAGGGCGTGTTCGCCAATGTGCCGCCGTTCGTCCCCGCCTCGATCGACGGAATGCTGACGCCGCAGATCATCGAGGCGCAGCAGAACATCTACAAGCAGCGCGCCGAGGCGGCGAAGAAGGCGTTCGCGGGCTTGGCCATGCCGCAGGGCAAGGCGACCTGGACGGTGGTCGAGGGCATGACCGCGGACGCCGTGCTGGCGCGCGCGCGCTATGCGGATCTCACCGTCGTGGCGCAGCCGGCGCCCGAGGAAACCGACGCGGCGACCGACTACGATTCGCCGGCCGAGATCGTGATGGGCGCGGGCCGGCCCGTGCTGATGGTGCCGTATGCCGGCAATTTCGCCGACGTCGGCAAGCGCGTGCTCGCGGCCTGGAGCGGCACGCGCGAATCCGCGCGCGCGCTGGCGGACGCGCTCCCGCTCCTCACCGCCTCCAGCGACGTGACCGTGCTGACCGTGAACCCGCATGGCGACGCGGGCACGATGGAGGCGGACGTCAAGCGCTGGCTCGGCCAGCACGGCGTGAACGCGAAGACGCGCGTCGCGCGCACGCAGGACATCGAGGTGGGCGACGTGCTGCTCTCGGCCGCCGCCGATCTTTCGGCCGATCTCATCGTGATGGGCGCCTATGGCCGCTCGCGGCTGCGCGAACTCATCCTCGGCGGCGCCACGCACAGCATCTTCCGCCACATGACCGCGCCGGTGCTGATGTCGCACTGAGCGCGCCGGCGCCTCACACCGCCTGCGCGTGGCGGGGCTGCGCGGTGGGCGCGAGATAGGCGTCGAAGCAGGCGGCGACGGTGCGCATGAACAGGCGCGCCTCGGGCGGAATCGAGACGACGCGCCCGTTCCGCTCGGCCACGCCGTCGGCCGCGAGCGCGTCGACCGCGGCAAGAGCCCCGTCGAGATGCGCCTCGGGATAGCCGTGCGCGCGGCAGAGCGCGCCGGTGTCCGCCGCGAGCGCCGTCATCAGCTTCTCGATGACCGCGGCGCGCAGGCGATCCTCGGGCGCGAACGCGATTCCGCGCGCCGACGCCAGGCGGCCGGATGCGACGGCTTCCGCATACGCCTTGAGATCGCTCTCGTTCTGCAGATAGCCCTGCGGCAGCGCGCCGATGGCGGACGCGCCGAAGCCGATCAGAGCATCGGCGGGATCGGCGGTGTAGCCCTGGAAATTCCGGCGCAACGTGCCGGACGCGGCGGCGCGCGCCAGCGGATCCTCGGGCCGCGCGAAGTGGTCGAGGCCGATCGCGGCGTAGCCGGCGGCTTCCAGCCGGCGCTCGGCGGCGCGCGCCTGGCACCAGCGCTGCCACGCATCGGGCAGCGCCGCCGCGTCGATCAGCGCCTGATGCTTCTTCATCCACGGCACATGCGCGTAGCCGAACAGCGCGAGCCGGTCCGGCGCCAGCGCCAGTGCCCG
>CAZUYG010000129.1:0-7987 GCA_964624265.1 uncultured Candidatus Odyssella sp. | reverse complement strand
CGCGCAGCGGGAGAGAAGGGGCCCATTCGCGTCTTCGCGAATGGGAAGTGAGGGCGGTGCCGCGACTCGGCTAGCCGAGCGTCGCGCGCAGCATCCACGCGGCCTTTTCGTGCGCCTGGATGCGGCCGATGACGAGATCGGCGGTGCCTTCGTCGCCGCCGGCCTGCGCCAGCTCGATGATCGGCCGCGCGGTCTTGATCGCGGCTTCGTGGCCGGCGAGCAGCTCCTTCACCATCTCGGCGGCCGCGGGCGCGCCCTCGGCCTCCTTGATCGACGCGAGCGCCGCCATTGCCTTGCCGCTGGCCGGCGCCAGCACGCCGAGCGCGCGGACGCGTTCGGCCATTTCGTCGAGCGACGTCCACAGCTCGTTGTATTGCGTGCCGAACAGCGCGTGGAGCTGCGGAAAATTCGGCCCGGTGACGTTCCAGTGGAACGCGTGCGTCTTGCCGTAGAGCACGTAGGTATCCGCGAGCAGCTTGGTGAGCGCTTCGGCGATCTGCTTCCGGCTCGGTTCGTTGATGCCGATATTGACCTTTGCGTTCATGGGTAAGCCTCCGGTTCGGGGTTGAAATCAGGCGGCCGCCGCGAGCGACGCCGCCGTTTCCTCTGACTCCAGCGTCACGGCCACGGCATGCACGACGGCGGCAATGCGGGCCGCGGCCTGGATCGCCTCGCGGGCGACGCCGTGATCGCGCAGAACCTGTTCATGCGATTCGATGCACATGCCGCAGCCGTTCACCGCCGAGACGGCGAGCGACCACAGCTCGAAATCGGCCTTTTCGACGCCGGGCCTGGCGAGCGCGTTCATGCGCAGCCGCGCCGGCATCGTGCGATAGTCGTCTTGCCCGACGAGATGCACGAAGCGGTAATAGACATTGTTCATCGCCATGATGGCGGCCGCGGTCTTGGCCGCGGCGAGCGCCTCGGGCGAGAGCTTGCCCCGCACCTCGGCCTCGATCGCGCGGATCACGGCGCCGTTGCGCGATGCGATCGCCGTGGCGACGAGCGCACCCCAGCGCTGCTGGTCGGTGAGCGCCGCCTCGGCCGCGACGGACGAGAGGTTGAGCTTCAGATCCTTCGCGTATTCGGGCAGCGCGGATTTCAGGGATTCGATCGACATGGGCGTGGCCTTCTTGCTCGATGGTTCGGGCGTGTTTCGGGTCTCGTCAAGCGCGGCGCGGATCGAGGCCCGCGCCCGGTCCGCTTCCGCGGATTGCCGGCGCGCGGGCCTCGCCACCGCAAGGCGGTTACGCGGCGAGCCTGATCGTGTCTTCGCCCTTGTTCCAATTGCAGGGGCAGAGTTCGTCGGTCTGCAGGGCGTCGAGCACGCGCAGCACTTCCCGCGGATTGCGGCCCACGCTCATGTCGGTGACGTCGACGAAGCGGATGATGCCGTCGGGGTCGACGACGAAGGTCGCGCGCTTGGCCACGCCCTCTTCCTTGTCGAGGATGCCGAGCGCGCCGGCGAGCTCTTTCTTGATGTCGGCGACCCACGGAAAGGCGAGCTTGCCGAGATCGTCGCGGCTCGCGCGCCAGGCGTGGTGGACGAATTCGGAATCCGTGCTGCCGCCGATGAGCTGCGCGTCGCGGTCCTTGAAGTCGCCGTCGAGCGCGCCGAAGCCGACGATCTCGGTCGGGCACACGAACGTGAAATCCTTCGGCCAGAAGAAGTAGATCTTCCACTTGCCGGCGAAGCTCTGGTCGGTGATCTCGTCGAACTTGGCGTCCTTCGAGGCCACGGCCTTCAGGCGGAACGCCGGGAAGCGGTCTCCAACGGTCAACATCGTCAGTCTCTCCATACGGTCTGGTTTGCGGTGTCTCCCACCTGCGGATGGAGATAGGGGCTTGTTTGAAATCGTTCCAATGACTATTTCAGGCTTCAGTAATCGAGAAAGTCGATGAATAATCCTCCCTCGCTGCGCCACCTGCGCTATCTCACGGCGCTTGCCGACACGCTGCATTTCGGCCGCGCGGCGCAGGCCTGTTTCGTCACGCAATCGACCTTGAGCGCCGGCCTGAAGGAGCTCGAGAGGCAGCTCGGCGTGACGCTCGTCGAGCGCACGAAGCGGCGCGTGATGATGACGCCGCTCGGCGCCGACGTGGCGGCCCGCGCGCGGCGGCTGCTGAGCGCGGCCGGCGAGATTACGGAGCTCGTGCGCGCCGCGGCGGAACCGCTTTCGGGCCCGCTCAATCTCGGCGTGATTCCGACGGTGGCGCCTTTCCTGCTGCCGAAGGTGCTGGCGAAGGTGCGGAAGGCGCATCCGAAGCTCAGGCTGCATCTCGTCGAGGATCTCACGGCGCGGCTGCTCGAGCGGCTGGTCGCCGGCGAGCTCGATCTCGCGCTGATCGCGCTGCCCTATCGCGCGCCCGAGATCGAGACGCTGGAGTTCGGCGACGATCCGTTCCTGCTGGCGACGCCGCCCGGCCATCCGCTGGCCGGCCACGCGCACGTGGCGGCGCACGAGCTGGAAAAGGCCCCGCTGCTGCTGCTCGAGGAAGGACACTGCCTGCGCGACCATGCGCTGGCCGCGTGCCGCCTTGCCGAAGCTTCGCCGGCCGGCGAGCGCCTTCAGGCGACGAGCCTCCACACGCTGACGCAGATGGTGGCCGGGGGAATGGGCGTGACGCTGCTGCCGCAAATGGCGGTGGATGCGGGTCTTGCGAAAGGCGCCGGCATCACGACGACGCGGCTCGACGACCCCGGCGCCAAGCGCAAGATCGGCTTCGCCTGGCGGCCGTCTTCGCCGCGCAAGGCGGAATTCCGGAAACTGGCCGAGTATTTCCGCGCGGCGCTGCCTGCCCGCGCGGGACGCTGACCGCCGGTAAGGCTACGCGGCCCGCCGGGGCGCCTGCACGAGCACGGCGACATTCGGCGCCGCCGCTGCGGCCGCCTTCTTCGCGGCGATTTCCTGCTCTTTCAGGAATTGCGCATCGAGCCGGTCGCGCTGCGCCAGATAATTGCGGAAGACCGCGAGGAGTCCCACCAGGACGACGGCCGTCAGCAGAATGACGGGCATGATCAGAACAAGTTCGCTCATTGGCGCAGCCTCGCGTTTCCTCGCTGCGGCAAGCTGGCGGGCAGGCGCGGCCGATTCTTTGATTCAGATCAAATTGCGAGCGAATCGCGCCGGCGCGGCTACGGCTTGATGATCATGCCCTCGTGCGCGACCGCGGAGGCCGGGCGGGCGCGGCGGACAGCGGCGCCAATCTCGTCCATCGCGTCGTCGTCGTGCTCGGGCGCGTGATGGAAGACGATGAAGAGCTTCGCCTTGGCCGCATCGGCAAGCCGCACGCCCTGCTGCCAGGTGGAATGGCCCCATCCCCGGTAGCGGGGATATTCTTCGTCGGTGTAGGTCGAATCGTAGATGAAGACGTCGGTTCCGTCGACGAGGTCGAGGATGTTCCTGTCGAGCTCGCCCTCGACGTGTTCCGTGTCCGTGACGTAGCAGACCGAGCGGCCGCCATACTCGATGCGGTAGGCCGTGGCGCCGTTGGGATGATTGAGCGGCGCGGTGCGGATCATGACGCCGGGCTTCAGTTCCCATGCATCGCCGGCGTTGAAGTCGCGGAAATCGATTTCGGCCGAAAGCGCCTCGATCGGGATCGGGAACAGCGGCGCGGCCATCATGCGCTTGATGACCTGCCTCAGGTTCTCGGTGTGGCTGGCAAGGTGTCCGGCCCAGAGCCGAACCTTGTTGCCGGCCATGAACAGCGGCACGAAAAACGGCAGGCCGGCGATGTGATCGATGTGCGTGTGGGAGAGCAGGAGATCGGCGTCGATCTTGCCGTTCTGTGTCAGCTCCACGCCGAGCGGGCGCAGGCCGGTGCCGGCATCGAGGATGATGAGGTGCGGCCCGCAGCGCACCTCGATGCACGAGGTGTTGCCGCCATAGCGGATGTATTCGCCGCCCGGGCACGCGATCGTGCCGCGCACCCCATGGAAGTGCACCAATAGCTCATTGGCCGCATGCGCATGGGCGTGCGGTTGGGCGTGCTTGCCGAAGTCGTGCTTTGCCGACACGACGGCCCCGACCTTTCTCCCCTCGAGCGTACCCTCGGTCTTAGGGTACGAGCTTGTAACCGCCGCCCTCTGTGACGAGTATCACAGCCTTGGCGGGGTTGGCCTCGATCTTTTGACGGAGTCGATACACGTGCGTTTCCAACGTATGGGTGGTGACATTGGCATTGTACCCCCATACCTCGGATAAAAGCTTGTCGCGCGGGACGATTTGCCCATTCGCGCGATAGAGATATTTCAGAATGGCGGCCTCTTTTTCAGTGAGCCGCACCTTTTTCCCGGTGGCGTTGATAATCAGCAGCTTGCCGGACGGCTTGAAGGTGTAAGGGCCGATCTGGAAGACGGCGTCTTCGCTGCTTTCGTGCTGACGGAGATGCGCGCGGAGCCGCGCCAGCAGCACATTCAGCTTGAACGGCTTCGTGATGTAGTCGTTGGCGCCCGCTTCGAGCCCGAGAATCGTATCGGAATCGGTGTCGGCGGCCGTGAGCATGATGATCGGCGCCTTGACCCCCTGGCGCCGCATCAGCCGGCAAAGCTCGCGCCCGTCCATGTCGGGCAGGTTCACGTCGAGCAGCACCACGTCGAACCGCTCGTCCCTGATCCGCTGCAGGCCTTGGCCGGCGCTTTCGGCGGCCACAGGCTCGAATTCCTCGTGCAGCTTCAACTGTTCCAGGAGGGCGCCGCGCAGTTCGGCGTCATCCTCGACCATGAGGATGCGCTTCGCGGTCCTCAGCTGGGCATTCGGCATCGTCAGCGTACCGTCCGTTTCCATCCTATGCCCTTGTCTCTTAGCACTTTCCTCTAACGATTACGAAGGCTCCCGGTGCCTCGATTCGATGCGCGGCGGCTATCGGAAAGTTTCACGCCGGCGCCGTCCGCGCGCCGAAAATCGCCGTGCCGACACGGACATGCGTGGCACCGAGCCGGATCGCGGTTTCGAAGTCGCCGCTCATGCCCATGCTGAGCTCGGCGAGGCCGAAGCGGCGCGCCATATCCGCGAGCAGCGCGAAATGCGGCGCGGGCTCGTCGTCGACCGGCGGGATGCACATGAGGCCGCGCACGTCGAGGCCGAGCGACCGGCAATGCGCGAGCAGCGCCTCGGCTTCCGGCGGCGCCACGCCGCCTTTTTGCGGTTCCTCGCCGGTGTTCACCTGCACATAGACGGGAACGCGCTTTCCCAGCTTCGCCATGGCCTTCGCCAGCGACTCCGCGAGCTTGGGGCGATCCACCGTTTCGATGAGATCGGCCACGGCCACCGCCTCTTCGGCCTTGTTCGTCTGCAAATGGCCGATGAGATGAAGGCGCAGATCGGGGTAGCGCGCGCGCAGCGCCGGAAATTTCGCCTGCGCCTCCTGCACGCGATTTTCGCCGAACAGACGCTGGCCGGCCGCGAGCGCCTCGAGCACCGCATCCGCCGGCATCGTCTTGCTGACGGCGACGAGCGCCACCGCTTCAGGCTTGCGCCCGGCCGCGCGCGCTGCCGCGGCGATGCGCGCCTGCACCGCGGCGAGACGATCCGCGAGCGCCGCCGGACCTGCGGCGATATGCGCCGAAGCCGGTGCGTCCGCGGCGGCGCTGGAACTGGCCGATTCGACGGATTTGCCCATAAAACCAGCGGCGTGCGCCGCCTTCCACAAGGGGGTTCTGTGCTATATAGCCCGGCACACACGCAAAAGAACAATCGTTCATCGCACTGTCGACGGAGGTTCCGCAATGCGGAGGAGCAAGATCACGGGGCGCGCCGGCCTGCTGCTGCTGGGAGCGTTGGCCTTGGCCGGCTGCGAAAGCAGCGGAAGCACGCGCGCCTACACCGGCACGGTCAACAATCCGGGCGGCCCCAAGGCCACGGAATCCTATCGCCCGACCGGCCAGCGCGGCGATTTCGTGCAGGGCAGCGAAACCGCGCAGCGCGCCGCGACCGTGCAGGTGAACCGGTTCGCGTGGCGTGCCTCGCTCGACACGATCGCGTTCATGCCGCTGGCCTCGTCCGATCCGTATGGCGGTGCCATCGCGACCGACTGGTACGTTTCGCGTTCGAATCCGAACGAGCGCCTGCGCGTCAACGTTCTGGTGGGCGGCCCCGAGCTGCGCGGCGACACGGTGCGCGTGACCGTTTTCCGGCAGGAGCGGCGCGGCGGCCGCGGCGACTGGGCGAACGTGAACGTCGATCCGAGCGTGGCGCAGAATCTCGAGAACGTCATCATCCAGCGCGCCCGCGAGCTCAGCCAGCGTTCCGGCGGGTGATGCGCCGCGACACGATCTGACGCCGGCGGGAGCCGGCTCGTCACCGCCGGCTTCCGTTTCCCGAACCCCGCAGCACGCGACGCGCTGAGACCAGGCACCGATGGCCGCCCGCTACAATTTCCACGAAACCGAAGCCAAGTGGCAGCGCATCTGGGAGGAAACCAAAGCCTTCCAGGTGGGCGAAGACCCGAAGCGGCCGAAATACTACGTGCTGGAGATGTTCCCCTACCCTTCGGGGCGCATCCACATGGGCCATGTGCGCAACTACGCGCTCGGCGATCTGCTGGCCCGCTACAAGATGGCCAAGGGCTTCAACGTTCTGCATCCGATGGGCTGGGACGCCTTCGGCATGCCGGCCGAGAACGCGGCGATCCAGGCGAAGATCCATCCGGCCAAGTGGACCTACGACAACATCGCGACCATGAAGGCGCAGCTGAAAAGCATGGGCCTTTCCTACGACTGGTCGCGCGAGCTGGCCACGTGCGAGCCCGGCTACTACAAGCACGAACAGAAGATGTTCCTCGATTTCCTGGCCAAGGGCCTGGCCTACCGGAAAGAGGGATGGGTGAACTGGGACCCGGTCGATCAGACCGTGCTCGCGAACGAGCAGGTGATCGACGGGCGCGGCTGGCGCTCGGGCGCCGCCGTCGAGCGGCGCAAGCTCTCGCAATGGTTCCTGCGCATCACCCACTATGCGGAGGATCTGCTGACGGCGCTCGCCACGCTCGACAAATGGCCCGACCGCGTGCGGCTGATGCAGGAAAACTGGATCGGCCGGAGCGAAGGCGCCTACATCCAGTTCGACATCGCCGGCCAGGCCGGCAAGCGCATCGAGGTTTACACGACGCGGCCGGACACGATCTTCGGCATGTCGTTCCTGGCGCTTTCGCCCAATCATCCGCTGACCGACGAGCTGGCCAGGAAAAATCCGCAACTGGCCGAGTTCGTCGCCGAGTGCAACCGCATCGGCACCAGCGAGGCCGAGCTCGAGACCGCCGAAAAGATCGGCTTCGACACCGGCCTTCGCGTCGAGCATCCGTTCCAGAAGGGCAAGACGCATCCGGTCTGGGTCGCGAATTTCGTGCTGATGGACTATGGCACCGGCGCCATCTTCGGCTGCCCCGGCCACGACCAGCGCGACCTCGACTTCGCGCGAAAATACGATCTGCCCGTGATCCCGGTGATCGCGCAGCCCGACGTCGACCCCAAGACCGTCGAGATCGCCACCGAGGCGTTCACCGGCGACGGCGTGGCGATCAATTCGGAATTCCTCGACGGGCTCTCGGTCGCGGAAGCCAAGCGCACGGCGATCGCGCGGCTGGAGAGCGAAAAGCGCGGCAAAGGGGCCGTTCAATACCGGCTGCGCGACTGGGGCGTTTCGCGGCAGCGCTATTGGGGCTGCCCGGTGCCCGTGATCCATTGCGAGGCGTGCGGGATCGTACCGGTGCCGGAGAAAGACCTGCCGGTGCGCCTGCCCGACGACGCCAGCTTCGACAAGCCGGGCAATCCGCTCGATCATCATCCGACGTGGAAACACGTCGATTGCCCGCAATGCGGGAAGAAGGCGCGGCGCGACACCGACACGTTCGACACGTTCTTCGAATCGTCGTGGTATTTCGCGCGTTTCGCCTCGCCGAACGCGGAACAGGCGTTCGACCGCAAGGCGGCCGACTACTGGCTGCCGGTGGACCAGTACATCGGCGGCATCGAGCACGCGATCCTGCA
>CAZUYG010000128.1:0-8014 GCA_964624265.1 uncultured Candidatus Odyssella sp. | reverse complement strand
AAGAGCATCCAGGAAGTGCTGACCGTGCAGGACCGCCTGACCAGCGTGCGCAGCCAGATCGAGCAGATCCAGGGCCGGCTAAAGGTGCTCGACCAGCGGATCGAATTCGCGACCATCAACCTGACGGTCTCGCCGGTGGTCGCCCGCGTCGAGGACAAACCGAAGGACTCGGACTGGTCACTGCGCGGCGTGCTGGTGGGAAGCTTCGAGCAGTCAGTCGAAGCCGCGCGCTACGTTGCGGCCGGCGCGCGGGCCTGCGACGGCGAAGGCTCGGCTTCTCCCTTTCGCGCGAACGGATGCGCGAGCTGCCGCAGATAGGTTTTCGGCATGGCCTCCTCGATGCCGTAGCGCTCGGGCGCGCGCCCGCGGGGCAAATGGAGCGTTCCGAAGCAGAGGTCGAGGAGCGAGAGTTGTCCTGCGAAGTTCCTGTCGTGCGCTTCGCGCGCATTCGCGTGGTGCCAGTGGTGGAAATGCGGCGAGGCGACGATCCAGCGCAGCGGTCCGAAGCCGATGCGGACGTTCGCGTGCAGGAGCAGCGAGTGCCACTGATACAGCACGGAGAACACGATGATCGGCTCCATCGCGAAGCCGAGCGCGAAGACCGGCAGGAACGATGCGCTCTTGGTTGCGATCTGGTCGAGTGGATGGACGCGATGCGCGGCGAGCCAATCCATCGTCTCGATGCTGTGATGGACCGCGTGAATGCGCCACAGGAACGGGATCGCATGGAACGCGCGGTGCGCGAAATAGAAGCCGAGATCGGCCAGCACGAGGATTTCCACGAGCTGCAGCCAGAACGGCTGCGCGGCGACGGCGGCGCGCCAGCCCGCCGGCACGAGCTGCTCGGTGCCGAGAATCAGGCCCGCGAGGGTCAGCGTGAGGCCGAGCTTGATCAGCAGGCCCGACGCCAGCAGATGCGCGAGGTCCAAGGCCCAGTCGGGGCGCAGGATCTTCTGGCCTGGCCGCAGCGCGAAAACGCGCTCCAGGGGAACGAAGATCAGAACGACGAGCAGCAATTGCTTGAGGTCGATGAGGTCCAAGCGCCGATCCTGGGTGAATCCGGGCGTTGCGGCATCGGTAACGCCGATTCAAGAAGCTAGGGCGGCATCGTTAACGAGACGTGAAGCCCGCCTGCGGGCGCCGTTAACCTTATTTCAACGCCGTGGCGGCAGCTTCTGCCTGACTCGAGGGGGAAAACATGTCGGCCCTGGCGGCAGTCACTCAACACAAGCGCGTGCTCGACCTCTTCGAGCAGGTGGCCGTGCTCGCACTCTACACCTGGCTCGTCATACGTCTCTGGCCGGCCGAGTTCTCGCCCTCGAACTGGTATCCGGTGCTGCTGCTGCTCTCGGAAGGGCTCGTCGTCCTCCTTCTGCTGATTCGCCGCCCGACCGACCGAATTTCGACCCGCGGCGTCGATTGGGCGCTAGCGGTCGGCGGAACCTTCGTCGTTCTGCTCGTGGGGCAGGGCGGCCCGCCGCTGCATGGCCCGCTGGGGGCGATGCTGATGCTGATCGGGCTCGTCATTCACGTCGGCGCGAAGCTCAGTCTTCTGCGCAGCTTCGGCGTCGTCGCCGCCAATCGCGGCGTCAAGGCCGGCGGGCTTTACCGTCTCGTGCGCCACCCGATGTACGCCGGCTACATGCTGACTCATGCCGGCTTCCTGCTGGTGGCGCCGTCGCTCTGGAACTTGGCGGTCTACGCCGTCGCCTGGGCCTTCCTCATCGCCCGCATCTACGCCGAAGAGAAGGTGTTGAGCGAGGATCCCGCGTATCGGGCACTGAAGGACCGCGTCCGCTACAGGCTGCTGCCCGGCCTTTTCTGAGCGCCGCGCCTCGCACCCGCGCCGGGGGCGGTGATTCCCTCAAGCGATCGCGACCCGCTGCACAGGGCCGCTTTCGAGTCCAAGAGTGGAAGAAAGCCGATGCAAGACCCTCGCCGACGGCGCGACGGTATGTGCGTGCCTGGCAGCCGCGCCCCGTTCGATCGCTACGGTCGAGGTTGAACCGAATGGCCGGTGTCGCGACGCGACCGGTATCGTCGCCGCGATCCTTCGCACCGCTCTTGGACCTCGGCTTTCCGTGCCGTGCGGCAGCCTTCCGGCGCCGCTATCGCCGCGAGGGGCGTGTCACCCGTGCGTTGGCGCCCTGTCGTCGCATCCGGCGCGGCGCAATGCCCAGCCGACCCCAAACCATATGAGCGCGCCGGCGATGGCGGCGGCGTAGCCGTCGATCGCATAGTGCCAGGCGAGATGAACCGAACCGAGCTGGATGAGAACGGCAAACACGGTCAGCGCGAGGCCGACGGTCCGGCTGATGCGCCAGCCGAACAGGGCGAGCAGAACCGCGATCGCCACATGCATGCTCGGCATCGCAGAAATGCCGGCGCCCAGCGCCGCTTCCTTGCTCTGGTAGGCCTGCCACAGCATTTCCTGGGTCGGCAATGCCCAGACCGGATACTCGGCCGCCGCAGCGTGTAGATACTGCATCAGCGGAACGTACGGATCCGCGAGCCCGGTGACCCTGCCGTAGTAGCAGGGGCCGACCGAGGAGAAGAGCATGGCAAGGCCGGTTCCGATCACGATCCAATAGAGCACGAACGAGATCAGGAACTGCATGCGTAGTGCCGGCCGCTTCAGGCTGACGATCTGCCACGTGAAGATGAAGAACATCACGAAGTACCAGGCGTTGTAGACCGCGTTCAACGCGCTCGTCATCGCGGGCGCGCCGAACAGCGGTTGCAACAGCTCCCAGGGCTGCGTGCCGAAGTGCAGCCAGCGGTCCAGCCGCATGAAGGGCTCGTCCCACGAGAACGGCGCAACCACGGGAATGAGCGATTTGAACGAGCTGAACGTCGAGAAGAAGACCGGCGCCAACAGCAACGGAACGAGAAGCGTGGCGAGTCGCTCGCGCGAGAGCCATGTCTCCGCAAGGTCCCGCCAGATTGCCGCATAGAGCGATCCGGCGGGCCGCCGCGCCATCACGCGAATGACGCTGCCGATGGCGAGGGCAATCATGAATGTCCCCAGCAGCAGCCCGAACACGCCGTTGTAGAGGCCGATGCTGACCAGCGCGCCGCTGTGTGTCGCAAAGCCGACCGCGTAGCACGCGGCCGCGTAGGCGATGACCAGGACGACGAGCAGGCGATGACGCCGCAGGCTTTCCGCGATCGTTGCGAGCGTCGATTGCCCGATGCGCGCGCCCAGCGAGAAAGCCGCCGGCAGCGGCTGGAGTGCGACCCTCACTTTCATGGCTCTCCCCGAATACTCGCCCGGCATCGCCTTTGACCGGGCGGACTCTGAGAAGGAGCCGCTAAAATATGATTAACGACCCGTTGACGGGGCTGGCCCTTGCCGGAACCCGCGCGATGCGGGGGGGCAGGGGACGCTAGTCCGTCCGGCCTAGGCCAAGCAGGGTTGCCGGCGGCGCCCACCGACAACGCATCGTTAACCCAAGATTAGAGAATTCCTGACAGCCTCCGGACGTTACGGGGCCACAGGGGCTGCGCGGGCGCAAGCCGAAGCCACAACGAGAGAAACGCCCGTCGCGCGGCCGCAGGGATCAGGTTCGAGGAGAGTTCGCAACGATGCTGTCTGCCACGGCAATTTCCGTCGTCGCGTTAACCATGTTCTCGGCCCTGCTCGTCTGGGCCGCGGTCAGCGACTTCCGTCGCTACATCATCCCGAATCAGGTCAGCCTCGGCGTCCTCGCGCTTTATCCGGTTTTCGTCCTGAGCGCGCCGGATCCGGTGAACTGGCAGTGGGCGCTGGTGATGGCCGGCGTGTTCTTCGCCGTCGGCTTCGTGATGTGGCTGACCCGCGCGATGGGCGCCGGCGACGCGAAGCTGCTGCCCGTCGTCGTGCTGTGGGTCGGCCCCAAGGAATTCACCACCTTCATCGTCGTGCTGATCGCCGGCTCTCTGGCGCTGGCGTTCGTGATCGGCGTTCGCACCGCGCTGGCGCAGATGCGCGCCAGCGAGCGCGAGGCCGGCGGCGCCGCGGTCGCCGTTTCGGGCTTCGCGCGGTTCGCGCGCCTCATCGGCGAGCTGCGCCACGTGCCGTTCCTCAAGATTCAGGTCCCCTACGGTGTCGCGATTGCCGCAGGGGGCATCAGCGTCGCGGTTAACACTGTGTTTACTACGCTTCGATAGCGTCCCGGCAAGTTCGGGAAGAAAGGTTGCGTCATGCGCAAAGGTGTTCTGGTTTTCGCCGTCATCGCTTTCGCCCTCACCGGCGGGACGATCTATTTCGTCAATACGTGGATGAAGGCGGAACGGTCGCGCCTTGCGGCCCAGCAGAAAAAGGTCGAGGAGCCGCGCGAAACCGGCGTCTTCGTGCTCGTCGCCTCGAAGGACCTGCCGGCCGGCCACATCATCACGGTGTCCGACCTGCGCTGGCAGTCCTGGCCCGACAAGTCGGTGCCGCAGCAATACGTCGTCAAGAAAGATGCGGGCAGCACCGACATTCCGGCGAGCTATGTCGGCACGGTCGTGCGCCGCGGCATCGTCGCGAGCGGCCCGATCACCGGCGACAACCTGATCAAACTCGGCGACCGCGGCTTCCTGGCCGCCGTGCTGAAGCCCGGCCACCGCGCCATCGCGATGCGCATCGACGAATCCACCGGCGTTGCCGGCCTCATCTACCCGGGCGACCGGGTTGACGTGATCCTCACGCACGAAGTCGGCGTGAAGAAGGAAGGCGAGCGCGAGACCGAGAGCCGCGTGCGCGTGAGCGAGACCATCCTCTCGAACGTGCGCGTCATCGCAATCGATCAATCGCTCGAGGACCTGAAGGCCCAGAAGGGCGCCACGGCACGCTCGCCCAAGACGGCGACGCTCGAGGTGATGCCGCGCCAGGCGGAAATCATCGCCGTCGCGACGCGCATGGGAACGCTCACGCTCACGCTGCAGAGCCTGGCGTGCGCCGGCGGCGAAGCGCAGAGCGCCAGCACCGGCGACGCGCCCAACTGCGCCGATGCGCAGAGCGCCATGCCGGAAGAGCCGGCCCGCGGCAAGACGTTCACCGCGGATCACGACGTGAGCCGTCTGCGCAAGCGCGAAAACGCCGATACGACCGAAGTCTTCGTGCTGCGCGGCAGCGAGAAAGACAACAAGGACAACAGCGTGACCGTCAAGTTGCCGCCGGGCAGCAAGGTCCAGCAGTAACCGGGAACGAGGGAGCGGGGATATGAACAACGAATTCGCTGCCGGCCGCCGGACCCACGCGCATCACCGCGCGCGGGTGACCACGGTTCTGCTTCTCGTGCTGGTGACGGCGCTGGCCGTCTTCTTCGCCGCGGCGCCCGCCGCCGCGCAGGAAGACGCCGCGCGCCGCGTCATCGCGATCGAAGCGAGCAAGGGCCGCATGATCCGGCTCGACGTCGCGGTCAAGACCGTCTTCGTCGCCAACCCGGAGATTGCCGACGTCCAGATCAAGTCGCCGATGGTGATGTACGTCACCGGCAAGAAGCCGGGCGAGACGACGCTCATCGCCGTCGACGAGAAGGACCGCGTGCTGGTCAACATCAGCCTGACGGTCAACCACAACCTGTCCCGCCTGAAGCGAACGCTCGACGCGGTCATTCCGGGCAACCGGATCCAGGTCCGTTCGGTCGACGGCGCCGTGGTGCTCATGGGCGAAGCGAGCTCGCCGATCGAGGCCTCGCAGGCGGGCGACATCGCGCTGCGCTTCGTCTCGAAGAAGGAAGAGATCGTCAACAGCATCACGGTCAAGGGCCCGAACATCGTCAACCTGCGCGTCCGCATCGTCGAGATGCAGCGCCAGGTCACGCGGCAGATCGGCATCAACTGGGATGCGGTGGTGCAGACCGGCCTCTTCACGTTCGGCGTGGCGACGGGCGCGGCGCCGCTGATCAATGCCGCCTCGCGGCTCGGTGCCGTCGGCACGTCTCCGGTCACGAACCAGGTCTTCAACACGCGCCGCCAGCTGCAGAACAGCACCGTGAACGGCGCCTACGGCCGTATCGCCAGCGGCGCGCTCGATCTCACGGCGATGGTCGATCTGCTCGAGCAGGACGGCCTCGTGAAGACGCTGGCCCAGCCGAACCTGTCGGCCATGTCGGGCAAGTCGGCGCATTTCCTCGCCGGCGGCGAATTCCCGATCCCGATCCCGCAGAGCGACGGCGTCGTCACGATCGAGTTCAAGAAGTTCGGCGTCAGCCTGTCGTTCACGCCGACGATCCTCACGGGCAACCGCATCAACCTGCGCGTCGCTCCCGAGGTCAGCCAGCTCTCGAACAACGGCGCGATCCAGATCCAGAACTTCCAGATCCCGGCGCTCATCACGCGGCGCGCGGAAACCATGGTCGAGGCCGCGAGCGGCCAGAGCATCGTGATCGCCGGCCTGCTGATGAACAACGTCGTGCGCGACATCAACAAGGTGCCGTGGCTGTCCGACGTGCCGGTGCTCGGCAAGCTCTTCACGTCCGAAAACTTCCAGCGCCAGGAAACCGAGCTCGTCATCATCGTCACGCCCTACATCGTGGGCGCGGTGCGCGAGGAGCCGGGCGCCAAGCTCGCCCCGCCGGATGCGCCGGTTCCGGGCGCGCCGGGCCCGACCGCCGCCGCTCCGGGAGCGCCGAAGCCGGCGCCCGCGTCGGGCAAGCTGGTCGGCCCGGGCGGCTTCCAGCTCGACTAAGCCAGCCTGAAAAACAAGACAACGGGGAACGAGGCAGTCATGAATGCGAACACGATAAAGGTCGGAGCCATCGGCCGCACGGCGTTGCTGCTGAGCGTTCTCGCGCTCGCGACCGCCTGCGAGACGATGGATCGCGCCGATCGCTGGGTCGAGAAGAATTGGGTCGCCGGCGACCACCAGCTGCCCAAGGAGCAGACGGACATCGCCGTGCGCCAGGCCCAAACCAGCGCCACGGTGGCGTTCGCCCCGCGCAGCGCCGCGCTCTCGCGCGATCAGCGCGATCTGCTCGCGCGGTTCGTCGCCGGCAGCGGTGCAACGCGCGGCGATCGCGCGCAAATCGCCGTCTCGCCGGCCTCCGGGCGCGTTCTGGCCGATCGCCGCGCTCACGCGATCGCCGCCTATCTCCGCTCGCGCGGCGTTCACGCCGTGCGCGGCTACGGGCCCGGCGACCCCGATGCGGCTCTCGTCACGATCTCGCGCCTCGTCGCCGTTCCGCCGAATTGCCCGCAATGGGACGACCTGATGAAGCGGCGCACCGTCGACGAATACCGTCCGCGGTTCGGCTGCCTCGACGCGGCGAGCCTCGCGACGACGATCCATCGCCCGCACGACCTCGTGCAGGGTCGCCCCACCGGCCCGTCCGACGGGCCGACGCTCGACAAGGGCCTGCAGAACCTGCGTGAAGGCAAATACGACCCGCCGGTCACTCCGGTCAGCACCGGCAGCCCGCAGTCGCCGACCTCGGGCAACAAATAAAGGATGACGTCCGTGGAACTGCTCGCACCTGCATCGCGGCGCGTCAGCGCCGAGCCGCCCAAGATCGAGCCTCTGGCTTATCCGGTCGACGGAATCGCGTTCGTCAACGACCCGGCAACGGCGGAAATTCTCGTGGCGCTGTTCGGCGCCACGGGGCAGGGGCGCGTGCAGTTCGGCGGCCTCGCGGCGGCGATCCAGGTGCTCCAGTCCGCGCCGTGCCCGCAGCTGCTCGTCGTCGACATTTCGGGCGTCGGCGATCCGCTCGGCCATCTCGACCGGCTCGCGGATGTCTGCCCCGAGGGAACGGCCGTCGTCCTGATCGGCAGCGCGGCGGAGACCGATCTCGCGCCCGACCTGCGTGCGATGGGTATCGTTCACTTTCTGACGAAGCCGTTCGATCCGGAGCGCATGCGCTCGGCGATCCTCGAGGCGATCGGCGGCTCGCAAGCGCAGTTTTCGGATGCCGGTGCGCATGCGTATGCGCCGGCCGCCGCGCCCGTGCAGCAGACGGCCGGCGATGAGCCCGCCGTTTCCGACGAACTGTCTCCAATCGGCGAAGAGCCAGCCGCCGTCAAACCCGCCGATGACGATCTCTTCGCGAGG
>CAZUYG010000127.1:0-8017 GCA_964624265.1 uncultured Candidatus Odyssella sp. | reverse complement strand
CGATGGACCTGTGGCGCAAGTTCGGCGAACTCGGCGTCCTCGGCATCACCGTGCCCGAGGCCTACGGCGGCGCCGACATGGGCTACCTGGCGCACATGGTCGCGATGGAGGAGATCAGCCGCGCCAGCGCGTCGATCGGGCTGTCGTACGGGGCGCACTCGAACCTGTGCGTCAACCAGCTCCAGCGCAACGGCACCGAGGCGCAGAAGCGCAAGTACCTGCCCAAGCTCGTGAGCGGCGAGCATGTCGGCGCGCTCGCGATGAGCGAGCCGGGAGCCGGCTCGGACGTGATCTCGATGCAACTGAGGGCGGAGGACCACGGCGCGTATTTCGTGCTCAACGGCACCAAGATGTGGATCACCAACGGCCCGGACGCCGACACGCTGGTCGTCTACGCCAAGACCGATCCCAATGCCGGCCCGCGCGGGATCACCGCATTCCTGATCGAAAAGGGCATGAAGGGCTTCTCGACCGCCCAGAAGCTCGACAAGCTCGGCATGCGCGGCTCGAACACCTGCGAACTGGTGTTCGAGGACTGCGAGGTGCCGGAGGAAAACGTGCTCGGCCAGCTCGGCCGCGGCGTCAACGTGCTGATGAGCGGCCTCGACTACGAGCGCGCGGTGCTCGCGGCCGGGCCGATCGGCGTGATGCAGGCCTGCATGGACGTCGTGATTCCCTACGTTCACGAGCGCAGGCAGTTCGGCCAGCCGATCGGCACGTTCCAGCTCATGCAGGGCAAGCTCGCCGACATGTACACGACGATGAACGCCTGCCGCGCCTATGTGTACGCCGTGGCCAAGGCCTGCGACCGCGGACAGACCACGCGGAAAGATGCCGCCGGCGCGATCCTCTACGCGGCCGAGAAGGCGACGTGGATGGCGCTCGAAGCGATCCAGTGCCTTGGCGGCAACGGCTACATCAACGAGTTCCCGACCGGGCGCCTGCTGCGCGACGCCAAACTGTACGAGATCGGGGCGGGGACGAGCGAAATCCGGCGGATGCTGATCGGCCGGGAGCTGTTCGAGGAGACGAAATAGCGTTCAGCCTGTATAGCCGAACAGCCGCGGCAGCCAGAGCACGGTGTCCGGCACCAGCACCATCAGCAGCAGCGCGGCGATCAGCGCGCCGCAGAAAACGATGACTTCGCGCGAGACTTCGGCGAGCGGCGTCTTGGTGAGGCCTGAGAGAACGAACAACACCATGCCGAACGGCGGGGTGACGAGGCCGATCATCAGGTTCACGATGATGACGACGCCGAAATAAACCGGGTCGATGCCGAGCGCCTTCACGGTCGGCAGCAGCACCGGCACCAGCACGAGCAGCAAGGTGCCGGTGTCGACGAGGCAGCCGAGAAGGATGAACAGCACGTTGATCAGCAGCATGAATGCGAGCGGGGACAGGTCCATCGACTTGACCCAGGCCGCGAGCTGCTGATCGATCTGCTCCGCCGTTATCGCGTAATTGATGATGAACGCCGCGGCGATCAGCAGCATGACGACGGTGGACGAGCGCAGCGACTCGGCGAAGACCGCGTAGAGGCCGCGCCAGTTGAGCGCGCGATAGACGAACGCCGCGAGCAGCATCGCGTAGAAGGCGGCCACGGCGGCGGCCTCGGTCGGCGTGAAGGCGCCGGTCCAGATGCCGCCCAGCAGCAGCACGGGCAGCGTCATCGGCAGGAACGCCCGCGCCAGATGGCAGAGCGCCGCGCGCGCGGAGATCTTCTCGCCGGTCGGCAGGCCGCGCTTGCGCGCGAGCCACGCGACGGCGAGCATCAGCGCCACGGCCATGATGAGGCCCGGCACCACGCCGCCCAGAAACAGCGCTGCCACCGAGGTATTGGCGAACAGCGCGTAGAGCACCATCGGGATCGAGGGCGGAATGATCGGCGCGATCGTCGAAGCCGCCGCGGTGAGGGCGACGGCGAAGCCGGCCGGGTATTTCGCCACGTCGCGCATCATGCGCACGGCCACCATGCCCGGCCCGGCGGCGTCGGCCAGCGCGCTGCCGCTCATGCTCGAGAAAATGACGCTCACCATCACCGTGACGTGGCCGAGCCCGCCCTTGAAGCGCCCGACCATCGCGTTGGCCGCACCCCAGAGCCGTTCGCTGATGGTGCCGGCGTTCATTACGTTCGCGGCGAGGATGAACATCGGCACGGCCAGCAGCACGTAGCTCTGCTGCAGCGACGTCATGATCTGTTCGGCCGCGAGGCCGAGGTCCTTCCCCGCGGCCATCAGGTAGGCGAGGCCGGCGGCGAGCATCGCGAACGCGATCGGCAGGCGGAGCAGCGCCATGCCGACGAAGACCGCGGCGAGGATCAGAAAGGCCGTGCTCATGACCGGCCGATCAGACCCAGCGTTCCCAGTCGCGGCGCGCGAGGCCGCCGCCGAGGGCCAGATACCGCAGAGCCATCACGGCGACGAACAGCGGGAAGCAGGCATAGACGTAATCGAGGCGGAGGCGCAGCGTCGGCGTCGTCTCGCGCCACAGAAACGCCGTGTATCCGAAGGTGGCGGGCAGGGCGATCAGCAGCAGCGCCGCGAATCCGATTGCGGTCACGACCGTCATCGCCCGCCGCACCGGCTTCGATGCCGCGTCGTAGAAGATGTCGAACGTCACGTGCTCGCCGAGGCGCACGACGAACGCCGTGGCCCAGAACGTGCACCAGAGCAGCAGGACGACGCAGAATTCGTCGGACCAGGTGAGCGGCTGGCCGGCCGCGTAGCGCATGACGACGCCCGCGATGAACGTCGCGAACATCGCGGCGTAAAGGGCGACGCCGACCGCTTCCGCGGCCGATATGGCGCCCTTCGCCAGCGCTGGCAGCCGGCCCGTCATGCCGCTTACTTCGTCTCGACGACTTGCTTCATCATCGCCTTGTCCCAAGCCTTCGTGTGCTCGGAGGCGCCGTACACCTTGTCGGCATTGTCGCGGAACGGCTTGAGATCGATCGTGTCGACGCGAAGACCCGCTTCCTTGATACGGTCGACGACCTGCTTTTCGTCGGCGAGGCGCGCCTCGTCGTTCCACTTCGCGGCGGCGATCGCCGCATCGGTCAGCGCCTTCTTCTGCGCGTCATTCAGGGTGTCCCACAGCGACTTGCGGATCGTGTGGTAGACCGGCTGCACCATGTGCGCGGTGAGCACGACCTGCTTCGTCACCTCGTGCATCTTCGCGGCACGCATGATCGTCAGCGGATTCTCCTGGCCGTCGATCGAGCCGGTCTGGAGCGCGAGATACACTTCCGGCATGCCCAGCACGGTCGAGTTGATGCCGAGCGTCTGGCCGACGAGCAGCCAGTCGGGTCCGCCGGCCGGCATGCGCAGCTTGACGCCGGCGAGGTCCGCGGGGCCTTTCACCTCGCGCACGGTGCGCAAATTGAGCTGGCGCGTGCCGAGATAGGTCGGCGCGAGGATGACGAGCTGCATCTTCTCGGCGACGCGCTTCTTGTATTCCGCGCCGATCGGCCCGGCGAACACCTTGCTCGCGTGGGCCCAGTCCCGGAACAGATAGGCGCGGGCGAAGAAGCCCAGCTCCGGCACCTGCTGCGCGACCTCGAAGGCCTGCATCGTCGACATTTCGATGTTGTTGCGCTGGAGCGCCGGCACCTCGGCGCCCTGGCGCACGAGCTTGCCGCCCGGATAGAGCTGAACGTCGAACTGACCCGGCGCCGCCTTTTCGACATCGGCCTTGAAGCGCTCCATCGATTTCGAGAGGAAGTCGGGCGGCGGCGCGGCCGACGAGAAGCGGATGACGATCTTGTTCTGCGCGTTCGCGGGCGCGGCGAGCCCGATGGCGGCCGCGGACGAGGCGAGCAGCAGTGCCAGCGCGGCACGGCGGCCGAATCTCTGCGTATTGGTCATGGTCGTCTCCCTGTTGATCAAAGTCCGAGTCCGCCCAGCGACTTTCCGCCGTCGACGAACAGCGTCTGTCCGGTGATGAAGCTGGTGCGGGGCGAGGCGAAGAAGGCGATGGCGTTGGCGATCTCGGCCGGCTGCGCGGCCTTGCCGGAAGGCTCGAGCGCTTCGTAGGCGGCGAATTGCTCCGGAGTCACCGCGCGCGTCATGCCCGTGTCGGTGAAGCCGGGCGCGACGGAATTCACGGCGATGCGGTCCTTGCGCAGCTCCATCGCCATCGCGCGCGTGAGGCCGACGACGCCGGCCTTGGACGCGACATAGGCGGTGGAGCCGGCGCCGCTGCCGAGCGCGGCGCGCGACGAGATCAGGATCACGCGGCCGCCGGCCGACATGCGCCGGATGCCCTCCTGCGCCACGATGAAGAGCCCGACGAGGTTGACGTCGAGCATCCTGCGGAACTGCTCCTCGGTGACGTCCCGCAGCGGCACGAGCCAGTGCACGCCGGCGGCGCAGACCACGACGTCGATGCGCGGCTGCGCGTCGATCACGGCCTTGATCGCGGCGCGATTCGTCACGTCGGCGGCGTGCCAGGTGACGGGCAGGGCGCGGGCGGCGAGGCGCTGCTTGGCTTGCGCCAGAGTGGCTTCGTCGCGATCGATCGCGGCCACGGCGAAGCCGTCCTCGGCCAGGCGCTCGACGGTGGCGAGGCCGATGCCGGAGGCGCCGCCCGTGACGACCGCGACCTGGCGCTCCGCGCTCATGCCGGCGGCATGATCTCGACGGACAGGGTGCCGATGCCGTCGATCGTGGCATCGACCTTGTCGCCGACCTTGAGGAACGTGCCCTTGGGTGCGCCGACGCCGGCGGGCGTGCCGGTGAGCACCACGTCGCCGGGATCGAGCGTCATGATCCGCGACAGCTTCGCGATCTGCTCGGCGATCGAGAAGATCATGCCCGAAGTGCGGGCGTTCTGCTTCGTTTCGCCGTTCACCTTGAGCAGCAGCGGCAGATCCTGCGGATTGTCGAGGAATGCGGCGGGGACGACGAGCGGGCCCATCGGGCAGCACGTATCGTTCGCCTTGCCGGCGACCCAGTCGAGCTTGAAGAAAGATTCGGGCACGCGGTTGAGATCGCGCGCGGAGAAATCGATGGCGATCGTATAGGCGGCGACGGCCGCCATCGCGTCCTTCTCGGAAACGGCGCGCGTCGGCCTGCCGATGATCGCGGCGAGCTCGATCTCCCAGTCCATGGCCTTGGTATCGAGCGGCATGCGCACGGTCTTGCCGGGACCGACGACGGCGTTCCGGGGCGGCTTGAAGAAGAAGAACAGTCGCTGCGCTTCCTTGCGCGTGTCCGGAACGCCCATTTCGGCGATGTGGTCGAAGTAATTGGCGCCGGCGCACAGCACCTTGCCGGGATAGCGCAGCGGCGCGAGCAGCGGCGCCGACGGCCGGGCCAGGTCCGCGCAGGACGCGGGTGCCTTCGCGGCCAATGCCGAAAGAGCGGCGAAACTCTTGTCCCAGCCCTCGAACATGACGGCGAGGTTGTCGCCGAGGCCGTGCAAGCCGAGGCGGGCCGCCGCGGCGGCGATCGGGTAGAGTTTTCCGCCGGTGGAAAGACAGGCTTCGGGTCGGCCGTCGATCTCGGCCGTCGCCAGTGCAAACGTCACGTCACGCTCCCCTCAGGATGACGGCGACCGTACCGGCGGCGAGGGGCGGCCGTCAAGAAAATTTCCAAAATTATTCGATATTGGATATTGGCAGCGAAACGGTTTTGCGGGATAAACACCGCGCAAAATTACGGAGGCCCGAAGCGTGAAACGCGCAGTCGACGCGGAATTTCGCCCCGATTCGCCCGAAGGCGCGCCGCGCACGGTCGCCGATGCCGTGCACGGGCGCCTGCGCGCGGACCTGTTGGGCGGGCGCTACGCGTCGGGCGAAGCGCTCCGGCTCGAGCCGTTGATGGCGCGCTATGGTTGCGGGATCAGCCCGCTGCGCGAGGCGCTCAACCGGCTGGCCGCGGACCGGCTCGTGCGCGCGGTGGGGCAGCGCGGGTTCCAGGCGGCGCCGGTGACGCTGGCCGAGATGTGGGACGTGATGCGCCTGCGCCAGAAGCTCGAAGGCGAGGCGCTTGCGATGTCGATCGAAGCGGGCGACGCGCGCTGGGAGAGCGAGATCCTTGCGGCGTTCCACCGTCTGGCGAAATCGCCGCCGCCCGGCCACGACCGCGCCGACCCCGATTCCTGGGAGCGCAGCCACCGCGACTTCCATTGCGCGCTGATCGCGGCGTGCGCGTCGGAGTGGCTGCTGCACTTCATCGGCATTCTCTATGGCCACACCGAGCGCTATCGCCGCATCCGTTTCGAACGCACCATGCCGCGCAAGCTCGTGCGCGACGTCGAGGCCGAGCATCGCGCGCTGATGGACGCCGTGCTGGCGCGCGACAGGCGGCGCGCGGTGAAGCTGCTGACCGACCACCTCGAGAAGACCGCGAATTTCATCGCGCGCGAGTTCGCGGCGGCGGAGGCCGCGGAAGCGGCGCCACGCCGGCGCGGGCGGGCGAGGGCGGCGGCATGACGACGCTCGTCACCGGCGCCGGTCTCATCGGCACCCTCACCGCGCGTCACCTTGCCGAGCAGGGCAAGAAGGTCGTTCTGTTCGACGTCAGCCCGCAGCGCGAAGCGATCGCCGCGACGTTGCGGCCGCACGAGGTTCCGGTGATCGCCGGAGATATTTCGTCCTTTCCGGCTCTGGCCGCGGCGATCGAGGCGCACGGCGTGCGCCATGTGGTGCACACGGCGGCGATGCTCACGGCGGCGATCAAGGCCGATCCGCCGCGCGGGCTCGGCGTGAACATCATCGGTACCGTCAACGTGCTGGAGGCCGCGCGCAAATTCGCCCTTGCGCGCGTCGTGCTGGCGAGCTCGTCCACGGTGAGCTATCCGTCCTTCGATTCGAATCCGGGCGCGTCGTATCCGGTCGATTTCCGGATGAAAGTGATCTCGGAACGGCCAACGACGTTTTATTCGGCTTCGAAGCTGGCCGGGGAGCATCTGGCGCAGATCTATGCGGCGGATTTCGGCGTCGATCTCGTGCTGCTCCGCTACGGTGCCGTGATCGGCGAATGGGCGGGGCCGAACCGCAGCATCCCGGGGCGCCTTGCGCGCGCGCTGCTGATCCCGGCGATGAAGGGCGAGACCGCCGTTATCGACGACCCGATGCTCGTCTGGCAGGGCGGCGACGATTTCGTGGACGCGCGCGACGTGGCTCGCGCGAACGCTTTGGCGCTTGCTGCCCGCGCGCCTTCGCAGCGCGTCTACTACGTCACGTTCGGCCGCATGCACAGTTTCGACGATTTCGTTGAAGCGACGCGCAGTCTCTATCCGGCCTTTAAAACCGACGTGCGGGTTACGGCGGAGGCCGGCTTCGCGGGCTTTCCGAAGATTCGCCCGGCCACCTCGGACCTTCGCGCGGCCGAGGCCGAGGTTGGCTACCGCCCGCAACATGACCTCGCGGACGCACTGGCGGAATCGGCGCGGCACCTCGCGCGCTGACAGGGCGCGTTTGCTTTCGCCGCCTGGGCAGGAATGCTAGGCTGATCGCCGCGGAGGCGCGGGGCGAGTTCGCAATTCGCGTGTGTCCGCGACCACGAGGCGTCCATGGCTAGGACCAGGACGGAATCCGGCCGGAGCGGCCAGCGGCCCGCAGCGGCGGAAGCGAGCTTCCACGTGGCGCTCGACAATATGCCGGGCGCGCTCGTCTATACCGACGAAAAGCTGAACATCGTCCTCTGCAACCGGCGTTTCCGGGACATGTACCGCGCTCCTCCGGATCTGCTCCGGCCCGGGCGGCCGTACACGGCTTTCCTGCGTTTTCTCGCCGAGAACGGCTACTACGGCGAGGGCGCCGTCGAGCAGCTCGTCGCCAAGCGTGTGGCCAGCCTGCGTAATCCCTCGAGTGACACGTTCGAGGACAAGACGCCGGATGGGCGCACCTACCGCATCCGCCGCCGGCGCGTGGCCGCGGGCGGCGTGGTCACGGTGATGACCGACATTACCGATCAGAAGGAGGCCGAGCGGAATCTGGCGCTGAAGGAGGGCCAGTTTCACGTGGCGCTGGAGAACATGCCCGGCGCGCTGGTCTATACCGACGACGATCTCA
>CAZUYG010000126.1:0-8041 GCA_964624265.1 uncultured Candidatus Odyssella sp. | reverse complement strand
AATGCGCCGCGACTGGGAAACGCTGCATGCGCCCGATGCGTCGGCGCCGGCGGCGGAGCCGGTCGTGGCCAACGGCGTGGCGGCGGCGTGGATCGGCCGCGATGGCCTCCGCCGCGACCGCGCTGTGCTGTTCTTTCACGGCGGCGGTTTCCAGATGGGCTCGATCGAAACCCATCGCGCTTTGGCCGCCGCGATCGCCGAGGGTGCCGGCTGCCGCGCATTGTCCGTCGATTACCGGCGTGCGCCCGAGCACCGCTTCCCGGCGCCGGTCGAAGATGCGCTCGCCGCGTTCGGCTGGCTCCGCGCCGCCGGCCTCGAGGCGCGGCACATCGCACTGGCCGGCGATTCGGCGGGCGGCGGCCTCGCCGTTTCGCTGATGTTGGCGCTCAAGGCGCGCGGCCAGGCGCTCCCGGCCGCCGCGGCGCTGATGTCGCCCTGGACCGACATGGAAGCGAGCGGCGAAAGCTTCGCGTCGCGCGCCGCCGCCGATCCGTTTCACCAGCGCGCGATGATCCAGGCGTTGGCGCGCACCTATCTCGGCCGCGGCGGCGATCCGCGCGATCCGCTCGCCTCGCCGATCCACGGCGAACTCGCCGGCCTGCCGCCGCTGCTGATCCAGGTCGGCGAGCGCGAGACCGTGCTCGACGATTCGCGCATGCTCGCCGAGCGCGCCCGGGCGGCCGGGGTGGATGCCAAGCTCGAAGTGTGGCCGCGCATGTTCCACGTCTTCCAGCTCTATCCCGAGCTCGCCGAGGCGCGCGCGGCGATTTCCGAAATCGGCGCCCACCTCGCGCGTCATCTCGGGCGAGATTGAGCCCGCGCGGTCAGGCCAGGCCGAGCCGGTAGCCGCTGTCCTCCAGCGCCATGTCCGTCGCGAAGCCGAAATCGGAGGCGATGCAGGATTGGACGCGGTAGAGCGGCTCGCCCTTTTCGACGCGGTCGCCCACCTTCTTGAACAGATCCACGCCGGCCTGCTTGTCCATCGGCGCGCCAGCGAGGCGCGCGATGCGCCCGGTGCGGTAGCAATCGATCGCCTCCACGACGCCATCGGCCGGCGCGAGGATGTCCTTGCGGAGGGTCGCCGGGCGCGGCGCCTGGGGCGGCGCGCCCTGCGCGGCGATGATGCGCTGCATCGCGGCCAGCGCGGCGCCCGAGTCGAGCAGCTCTTGCGCGCGGGCATAGCCCGAACCTCCGCGCAGGCTCGAGTCGAACTCCAGCACGCGCCCGGCGAGCTGCAATCCGCGCTCGCGCAGGTCGCGCGGCGCCGCCGCGTCGCGCGTCAGCACCGCCATCACGTCGCGCGCCTCCAGCGCCGGGCCGATGCCGCGTCCGACCGGCTCGTTGGTCTTGCTGATCACCACGTCGAGCGCGAGGCCGATCTTGTCGCCGACGAATTCGAACAGCTTGCGCATCCGCAGCGCTTCCTCCTGCGAACGCACCTTCGCGGTCGGGCCCACCGGGATGTCGAGCACCATGTGCGTCGAGCCGGCCGCGTAGTTCTTCGAGAGAATCGACGCCACCATCTGCTCGGCGATGTTGATGCCGAGGCGGCGCTCGACGGAAATCAGCACGTCGTCGGCCGGCGAGAGATTCACATGGCCGCCCCAGACGAGGCAGCCGCTGCACTCGCGGACGACGCGCTTCATCTCCCCGGAATCGAGGTCGACGCGCGCCAGCATTTCCATCGTGTCGGCGGTCCCGGCCGCCGAGGTGATCGCGCGCGACGAGGTTTTCGGGATCGGCAGCCCGTGCGCGGCCACGATCGGGACGACGATCATCGAGGTGCGGTTGCCGGGAATGCCGCCGATGCAGTGCTTGTCGACCACCATCGGCGCGGCCCAATGCAGCTTATTGCCCGCGTCGGCCATCGCTTTGGTGAGCGCCAGCACTTCCTCGGCGCTGAAATAACGCGCCGCCGAAATCAGGAACTCGGCGATCTCCATCTCGGCATAGCGATGGGCGGCGATGTCGCGCACGATCGCGCGCACGGCCGTCTCGTCGTAGGCGTGGCCGCTGATCTTCGCGCGCACCGCCTCGAGGCTGCGCGGCGGAATCGCCGGCGCGATCCCCACCGGCGTGCCTTCGGCGAGGCCGAGGCGCCGGAAGGCCGTGTGGGTGAGGCCGATCTCGTCGCGCGCGACGATGCTTTCGTCGTCGACGACCGCGAGCGTGGCCAGCAATTTCCGGCCGTCCGGCCCCTCGACCTCGACCTTCTTGTAGGCCTGGTATTCCTCCGGCCGGAAGTCCTGGCAGGAGCGCGCGATCAGCACCAGGTTTTCCTGATACGTGTTGATGCCGATGCTTTTCAGCTTGAGCACGTCGGGGCTCTCCACGCGGGTCCGGCCGCGAGCTAACGGAGGATCCGGCCGGCCGGGCCTTGATTTGGCTCAATGCCCCGGCGCGCGCGGCGGAGAAGATGCCGCGAGTCCTCCGCACGGGCGCGCGACGTCGCAATCTGGGTGCCGGTATGGATCCCGCAACGAGCCCGCTTCTGACGGATCTGTATCAGCTCAACATGATGCAGGCCTATCTCGAGGGCGGCAAGACGGACACGGCCGTGTTCGAATTCTTCTTCCGCGCGCTGCCGGAGCGTCGCGGCTTTCTGGTCGCGGCCGGGCTCGAGACCGCGCTGGATTTTCTCGAGCAGTTGCGATTCTCCGAAGCCGAGATCGCGTGGCTCGAGCGGAGCGGGCGTTTTGGGCGGGCGCTGCTGGACTATCTTGCCGGCTTCCGTTTCACCGGCGATGTCCACGCGATGGCCGAGGGCACCGTGTTCTTCGCCCACGAGCCGATCCTGCGCGTCACCGCGCCGCTGCCCGAAGCGCAGCTCGTGGAATCCCGCCTCATCAACATCCTGCACTTCCAGTCGCTGATCGCGGCCAAGGCCGCGCGCATGGTGCTGGCCGCGCCGGGCAAGCAGCTCGTCGATTTCGGCCTGCGCCGCGCCCACGGCGCGGAAGCGGGCCTCATGGCCGCGCGCGCCAGCTACATCGCCGGCTTCGCCGGATCGGCGACGATGCTGGCGCAGGAGAAATACGGCATCCCGGTCTACGGCACGATGGCGCATTCCTTCGTGCAGGCGCACGACGACGAGGCCGAGGCCTTCGAGCGGTTCGCGCAATCGCGGCCGGAAAATCTCGTGCTGCTGATCGACACCTACGATACCGAGGCGGCGGCGCGCAAAGTCGTGGCGCTCGCGCCGCGGCTGCTGCGCAAGGGCATTGCGATCCGCGGCGTCAGGCTCGACAGCGGCGATCTCGCGGCGCTGTCGAAAAGCGTGCGGCGCATTCTCGACGACGGCGGGCTCCGCGAGACGATCATCTTCGCGAGCGGCGGCCTCGACGAAGATGCGCTGGCGGCACTGGCCGCGGCCGGGGCGCCGATCGACGGCTACGGCATCGGCACGAGTCTCACCACCTCGTCCGACGTGCCGGCGCTGGATTGCGCCTACAAGCTCCAGGAATATGCCGGCGTCGCGCGGCGCAAGCGCTCCGCCGGCAAGGCCACGTGGCCGGGCCGCAAGCAGGTGTGGCGCCGCCATGATGCCGAGGGGCGCATCGAGGGCGACACGCTCTCGCTCGAAAGCGATGCGCAGCCGGGCGAACCGCTGATCCGCCCGGTCATGCGCGCGGGCCGCCGCGTACCGCCGCGGCCGAGCCTGGCTGAGTGCCGCGCCCATGCAGAGCGCGAACGCGCGCGGCTGCCGCCGCCGCTGCGCGCGCTGAAGCCGGGCGCCACCTGTCCGGTCGCCGTGGCCGATGCGCTGGTTCGCCTCGCGGCGGAAGCGGACCGCCGGCAGATCGGGCATTGAAGGAGCGGGCCGATGGCGGGATTCGAATTCGGCGACGGCGACGTCCTGCTTGTCATCGACGTGCAGAACGATTTCTGCCCCGGCGGCAGCCTCGCGGTGCCGGGCGGCGATGCGGCCGTTCCGGTCATCAACCGGCTCGCCGGCCGGTTCCGCCACGTCATCCTCACGCAGGATTGGCACCCGCGCGATCATCGATCCTTCGCGTCCGCTCATCCCGGCAAGAAGCCGTTCGAAACGGCGGCGCTCCCTTACGGCCCGCAGGTGCTGTGGCCGGATCACTGCGTGCAGGGCACGCGCGGCGCGGAGTTTCATCCGGATCTTGCCGTGCCGCATGCCGAGCTGATCCTGCGCAAGGGCTTCCGCGCCGAAATCGATTCCTACTCGGCGTTCTTCGAGAACGACCGCAAGACGCCCACCGGCCTCACCGGCTATCTGCGGGAGCGGGGGTTCCGGCGCGTCTTCCTGGCCGGACTCGCGCTCGATTATTGCGTCCGCTATTCGGCCGAAGACGCGGTCAGGGGCAGACTTTCCGCCACGGTCATCGCCGACGCCTGCCGCGGCATCGGGGACGACACGATCGCCGCCGCGCAGCGGAGCTTCGCGGCGCTCGGCGTGTCCGTCGCGCCGAGCGACCGCATCGGAGCCGCTTAAATGCCCAGGCCCGCACTCGTCTACGTCATGGGGCCGGCCGGCGCCGGGAAAGACAGCGTGCTGCGCTACGCGCGCGAGCGCCTCGGCGGGCGCCACCCGATCGTGTTCGCGCACCGCTACATCACGCGGCCGGGCGGCCACGACATCGAGGACTACATCGCGCTCTCGCCCGGCGAGTTCGCCTTGCGCAAACGGCGCGGGCTCTTCGCCTTCGACTGGAGCGCCTATGGCTTCCGCTACGGCATCGGCGTCGAAATCCGCGCCTGGCGCGCGGCGGGGCTGACGGTCGTCGTCGACGGGTCGCGCGCGCATTTCGCGCGCCATGCCGCGCATCTGCGCGGCGTGATTCCGGTGCTCGTCACGGTCGACGAAGCGGAGCTGCGCCGGCGCCTGATCCGGCGCGGGCGCGAGGGCAAGGCGGAGATCGAGCGGCGCCTGCGGCGCGCCCGCGCCTTTGCGCCGCGTCATCCCGCGCTGGTCACGATCGACAATTCGGGCCCGCTCGAACGGGCCGGAAAAGCGTTCTGCCGGATTCTCGTCGCGGCGGCCGAGGCCGGTTGATCCAAATCATGGTCGGCGCGGCCACCGCGGCCGATCTTTTGCCGAAGCGAGTAGGACTCCGCGCGCCGAGGATTTCCGATGGCCTTCGCGACGATCCGCAAGTCTCCCTCAGCGTCGCAGCTTGCGCCGTGCCTCGGCGACTACGCGCGGGCGTGCCGAGATTTTTCGTGGCCGAAGGCGCGCGCGCTGCTCGACGGGCTCGGCGGCGGCGCCATCAACATCGCGCACGAGGCGGTGGATCGCCATGTCGCCGCCGGCCGCGGCGGCAAGATCGCGATCCGCTGGATCGGCAAAGACGACCGCATCGAGGACATCCGCTACGCCGACCTCGCCGCGCTCAGCGCGCGGTTCGCGAACGTGCTGACGGGGCTCGGCGTCGGGCGCGGCGACCGCGTGTTCTCGCTGCTCGGCCGCGTTCCGGCCCTCTACGCCGTCGTGCTCGGAACGCTCAAGGCCGGCGCCGTGTTCTCGCCGCTGTTTTCCGCCTTCGGGCCCGAGCCGGTGTTCGCGCGCATGGGCATCGGCGAAGGCAAGGTGCTGGTGACGACCGAGGCCTTCTATCGCAAGAAAGTGGCGCCGATCCGCGACCGCCTGCCGAAGCTCAGCCATGTGCTTCTGGTGGGCGGGCGCGGCGCCGACCTGCCGGCGGATTGCCTGGATTTCGCCGCGGCGATGGCGGCGGCCGCGCCGGATTTCGCGACCGTCGCGACCAGGCCGGAAGACATGGCGCTGCTCCACTTCACGAGCGGCACGACCGGCCGCCCCAAGGGCGCCGTCCACGTCCACGACGCCGTCGTCGCGCACCACGTCACCGGGCAATTCGCGCTCGATCTCCACCGCGACGACATCTTCTGGTGCACGGCCGATCCCGGCTGGGTCACGGGCACGTCCTACGGCATCATCGCGCCGCTGACCAACGGCACCACGCTCGTCGTCGACGAGGCCGAGTTCGACGCCGAGCGGTGGTACCGCATCCTCGAGCGCGAGAAGGTCACGGTCTGGTACACGGCGCCCACGGCGATCCGCATGCTGATGAAGATCGGCGCCGAGCCGATCCGCAAGTTCGATCTCTCGCGCCTCCGCTTCATGGCCAGCGTCGGCGAGCCGCTCAATCCCGAGGCCGTCGCCTGGAGCGCCGAAGCGTTCGGCAAGCCGTTCCACGACAATTGGTGGCAGACCGAGACCGGCGGCATCATGATCGCCAACTACGCGGCGATGGACATCAAGCCCGGCTCGATGGGCCGCCCGCTGCCCGGCATCGCGGCCGGCATCGTGCGCCGCAATGCCGACGGCACGGTCGAGGAAATCGCATCGCCGATGGCGATGGGCGAACTCGCATTGCGCCCCGGCTGGCCCTCGATGTTCCGCGGCTATCTCAACGAGGACGAGCGCTATCGCAAGTGCTTCGCCGGCGGATGGTATCTCACCGGCGATCTCGCGATGCGCGATTCCGACGGCTATTTCTGGTTCGTCGGCCGCGGCGACGACGTGATCAAGTCGGCCGGCCACCTGATCGGCCCGTTCGAGGTCGAGAGCGCGCTGATGGAGCACAAGGCCGTGGCCGAGGTCGGCGTCATCGGCAAGCCCGATCCGGCCGCGGGCGAAGCGGTCAAGGCGTTCGTGGTCCTGAAATCGGGCTTCGCGCCGTCGGACGCGATGCGCAAGGAGCTGCTCGGCCACGCGCGCCTCAAGCTCGGGCCGGCGATCGCGCCGCGCGAAATCGATTTCCGCGCCAACCTGCCGAAGACGCGCAGCGGCAAGATCATGCGCCGCCTGCTGAAGGCGCGCGAGCTCGGGCTGCCCGAGGGCGACCTGTCCACGCTGGAGAGCGACGAGCGATGACCGCGCGCGAAGACAAGCCACATCTGACGCGCGCGCACGCGCTCCGTCTGCTGCGCGAAATGCTGCGCATCCGGCGCTTCGAGGAGCGCAGCGGCGAGCTCTATCAGCAGGAGAAAATCCGCGGCTTTCTCCACCTCTATATCGGCGAGGAGGCGGTCGCCGTCGGCATCATGCAGGCGCTCGCGCCGGAAGACGCCGTCGTCGCCACCTATCGCGAGCACGGGCAGGCGCTGGCGCGCGGCGTCTCGATGAACGGCGTCATGGCCGAGATGTACGGCAAGCAGGAGGGCAGCAGCCGCGGCCGCGGCGGCTCGATGCACATCTTCGACGCCGCAACGCGCTTCTACGGCGGCAATGCCATCGTCGGCGGCGGACTGCCGCTGTCGGTCGGCCTCGCGCTGGCGGACCAGATGCGGAAGAGGCGGGCCGTCACCGCGTGCTTCTTCGGCGAGGGCGCGGTCGCCGAGGGCGAGTTCCACGAAAGCCTGAATCTGGCCGCGCTGTGGCGGCTGCCGGTGCTGTTCGTGTGCGAGAACAACCGCTACGCGATGGGCACGGCGCTCGAGATTTCCGAATCCGAGACGGACATCCATCTGAAGGCGCAGAGCTACCGCATCCCGTCCGAAGCGGTGGATGGCATGGATGTCGTCGCCGTCGAGGCCGCCGCGCGGCGCGCCGTGGCGTCGATCCATTCCGGCGCCGGTCCGTTTTTCCTCGAATGCCGCACCTACCGCTTCCGCGCCCATTCGATGTTCGACGCGCAGCTCTACCGCCCCAAGGCGGAAGTGGAGGCGTGGAAGCACCGCTGCCCGATCGAGCGATTTTCCGCCTGGGCCAAAAGCTCGTCGCTGATCCACGACGACGACGTGGCGGCGATCGAACGCGACGTGGGCGACGAAGTGCAGGCGTCCGTGGAGTTCGCGGAGAAGGGCACCTGGGAGCCGGTCGGGGATCTCGGCCGCGACGTCACCACGCCGCGGGAGGCCGCATGAACCTCGCCGCGCCCGCCGGAAGCCAGAAGATCACGCTCACCTACCGCGACGCCGTGAAGGCGGCGATCCGCGAGGCGATGCAGCGCGACGAACGCGTGTTCCTGATGGGCGAGGATGTCGGGCGCTATGGCGGCTGCTATGCCGTGAGCAAGGGCCTGCTCGACGAATTCGGCCCCGAGCGGAT
>CAZUYG010000125.1:0-8059 GCA_964624265.1 uncultured Candidatus Odyssella sp. | reverse complement strand
CCGTCGTAATTGATGAAGCGCCCGTTGTGGTGCGGCTCCAGCCGCTCCACGAGCGCGCGCAGCGCCGCCACGCTGTCGGCAACGGCGACCGGCGCCGCCGCCGTGCCCATGTCGGTGCGCGCCCAGCCCGGATGCACGGCCGCGCAGATGATGCGCTTCGGGATCAGATCGATCGCCAGGCTCTTCACTACCATGTTCAGCGCGGCCTTCGACGAGCGATAGATGTAGCGGCCGCCCGAGAGATTGTCCGCGATCGACCCGGCGCGGCTCGAGACGAACAGCATGATGCGCCTCTGCGAGGCGGCGACGTTGGCCGCCAGCGCCTCGGCCACGCGCAGCGGCCCGAACACGTTCACGCGCATCATTTCTTCCCACAGCGCGTAATCCATGTCGCCGAGCGAGGTCTTGGCCTGCGCCGAGATGCCGGCATTGTTGACGAGCACGTCGACCGGCTCGCCGGCAAGCGCTGCCGCGAGAGCGCGCACCTGCTCCGGCGCCGTCACTTCGAGCCGATGAATCGTCACGTCGCCGGCGAGAGCCTTCAGCGCGGCCGCTGCGCCCGGATCGCGGCACGTGGCGTGGACGCGCCACCCCGCCGCGGCATACTGCTTCGCGAATTCGAATCCGATGCCGCGATTGGCGCCGGTGACGAGGAGCGTGGGCATGACTCTACTCGTCCTCGCTCTTGCGCTTGAAGCGCGGATGGCTCGGCGACGGGCCGCAAAACATGCTCAGGTCGCGGCCGGGCACGTTGAGAAATACCGCGAGGGCTGCCTGCGCGCACGGTGCGTCGCTCGCGTCGTGCGAATAGGCGCGCGCGACAACGAGCTGCGCCTTGGCGAGCGAACGCGCCGCGATGACTCCCCACTCGGCCGGGGTCGCAATGTCGAACCAGCCGGCGACGATGAGGGTCGGGATGTCGCTCTTGACCGGCGACCGGTCGAGCGCCGGTTCCTTGCGCGGAGTCCAAAACGGGCACGGCTTCACGGCGATCGCGTAGCTGAGCCAGCCGCCGAGATGCGGCGCGCGCTGCGCCGCGCGGCGCTCCTCGCTGTCGTCGGGACTGGGCGTGTCGTTGCAGTCGACGAGATAGGAGACGCCGGCGGTGATGAAGGGTCCGTAGGCGACCTGGTCCCAATCCGCGAGCGGAATGGCCAGCGCCTCGACGTTCCCGGCGGCGGCGCGGTCGATGAGCCATGGCAGCTTCGCGATCCCGTCGGCCGTGTAGAGCTGGCTGTCGACGATCGAAAGGAAGATCACGTCGTTGACCTGGAACACTCGCGGCGGCAGCAGCGGCGACGGATCGCTTTTCACGGCGAGCGGCTGCGTGCGCAATCGCGTGACGACCTCCTCGAAGCGCTTGCGGAGATCGGGATAGTCGGCGCGGCACTCGTCGTCCTTCTCGCACGCCTCGAACACGCGATCCATCGTCGCCGTGAAGGCCGACGCCATGTGCAGCTTGCCGGCGACCTCGGGCGGATAGGCGCCGTCGAGGATCACGCTGCGGATGCCCTCGGGCTTGCGCCGCATCAGCGTGAGCGCCACGCGCGTCCCGTAGGACTGGCCCCAGAGGTTCAGGCTCTTGAAGCCGAACGCGGCCTTGAGCGAAAGCACGTCGTCGGCGTTCGCGTTCGTGTCGTAGGCGAGCAGATCGACGCCCTCGCGCTCGTAGCGCGCGCGGCAGACGGACATCGCCGCCTTCGCGCGGTCGAGATTCATCGGGTCGTCGCGCGTGGCGTCGAGCTCGGGGCATTCGAGCGCCGGTCGCGCGCCGCCGACGCCGCGCTGGTCGTAGACGATGAGGTCGCGTCCGTCGAGCCAGGGCAGGTCCTTGAACTTGCCCTTCCACATCTCGGCGAAGCGCTTCTCGGTGTAGGCGATTGCGCCCGGCCCGCCGGCGATCAGCAGCACCGGATCGTCTTTCTTGGGCGACTCGGGCGCCTGGAACACGAGCACCGGCAAGCGAAGGCGCCGGCCGCCCGCGCGCCCGCGCGTCTCGGGAACATAGAGGTCGTAGCAGGCCATCTTGCGCCCGCTTTCGGTCGTGAAATCGCAGGGGCGCGGCACGAGCTCGGTGCGCGCCTCCGGCCCGTGCAGACGGTCGAGCAGCCACGGCCGCTCGAAGACGTAGGCATAGCCGCCGGCCCCGGCGGCGGCCGCGAGGGCAATAAATCCGGCGATCGTCCAGCGGCGCATCGACACTCCGCGTGCAGGCGCAACAGTCTCGCGTCGTCAGGGATCAGTTGATGCGTTCGATCGCCACCGCGGTCGCTTCGCCGCCACCGATGCAGAGCGAGGCGACGCCGCGCTTGCCGCCGACCTTGTCGAGCGCGTTCATCAGCGTGACGACGATGCGCGCGCCCGAGGCGCCGACCGGGTGGCCGAGCGCGCAGGCGCCGCCATGGATGTTGACCTTCTCGTGCGGCAGCGCGTGCTCTTTCATCGCCGCCATCGCCACGACAGCGAAGGCCTCGTTGATCTCCCAGAGGTCGACGTCCTTCGCGGACCAGCCGGCCCTGTCGAGCGCCTTCCTGATCGCGCCGACCGGCGCCGTCGTGAACCACTCCGGCTCCTGCGCGTGCGTGCTGTGCGCGACGATGCGATAGCGCGGCTTCAGGCCCCGCTTTTCGGCTTCGGACAGGCGCGTGAGAATCAGGGCCGCGGCCCCGTCGGAGATCGACGACGAGTTGGCCGGCGTCACCGTGCCGCCCTCGCGGAACGCGGGCTTCAGGGTCGGGATCTTCTCGATCTTCGCGGTGAACGGCTGCTCGTCCCGCGTCATCTGGCGCTCGCCGCTACGGTCCTTGACCGCGACCGGCGCGATCTCGCGCGCGAAAGAACCGTCTTCGTTCGCCTTCTTGGCGCGCGTGAGCGACGTCACCGCGAAATCGTCCTGCTGCTTGCGCGTGAACTGGTAGTGCTGCGCCGTGTCCTCGGCGAAGGTGCCCATGAGGCGGCCCTTCTGATAGGCGTCCTCGAGGCCGTCGATGAACATGTGATCCCAGACGCGGCCATGGCCGAGGCGCAGGCCCGTGCGCGCCTTGTCCATCAGATACGGCGCGTTGGTCATGCTCTCCATGCCGCCGGCCACCGCGATGTCGTTGATGCCGGCCGCGATGCTGTCGTGGACGAACATCGCCGCCTTCATGCCCGAGCCGCACATCTTGTTGACAGTCGTGCAGCCGATGTCCCTCGGGATACCGGCGCCGTGCGCGGCCTGGCGGGCGGGCGCCTGGCCCATGCCGGCCGGCAGCACGCAGCCCATCACGACCTCCTGCACGTCGGCCGGCTTCACGCCCGATTTCTCGAGGGCGGCCTTGATCGCCACGGCGCCGAGCATCGGCGCGGTGATGTCTTTCAACTCGCCCTGGAACGAACCCATCGGCGTGCGGGCACCATCGAGAATGACGACGGGATCGCGTGCGGTCATGCGGCTCTCCTTGCTGGAAAATGCGCCAGAAGCGCTTTGTGCGTTGCACAATACTTAGTCCGATCCGGGCCGGGTTGCGAGTCCCGCCCCGCGCAGACCGCCTTTGCCAACCCTTGCCTTTCTTTGCTGGATCGTGTACTTTGCATTATAAAGTTATTGGACACGCGATGCGCGACTTTGAGAAGGCGCTCTCCGACATCTCGACGATCCGCAGCCAGATCGCGGCCGGCACCGCGTTTCGCGGCTACGGCCCGGCGGCACTGGCGGCGAGCGGCGCGCTCGCGCTGATCACGGCGGCGGCCCAGAGCTTATGGCTTACCGAGCCCAATGCGCAGCCTCTCCTCTTCTTCGGTGCTTGGGGCGCTGCGGCCACCCTATCGATGGGGCTGATCTGGCTCGAAATGCGGCGGCGCGCGCGACGGCACCACTCCAGCCTCGCCGATGCCATGATTCGCCAGGCGATGGATCAGTTCCTGCCGGCGGCCGCCGCAGGTGTCCTCTTGCCGCTATTCATCTCCGGCTATGCGCCCGAAGCATCCTGGATGATGCCGGGCTTGTGGCAGGTGCTGATGGGCCTCGGCCTCTTCGCTTCGGCGCGCTCGCTGCCGCGGCCGGTGACGCTGGTCGCCGCGGGGTATCTGATCGCCGGCTTCGCCGTCTTGCTGATCGCCAGCGATAGCCGCGCGCTTTCGCCTTGGACGATGGGCCTGCCTTTCGTGGCCGGACAATTCGCGATGGCCGCAATCGTCCATGCCTCGGGCCGGAACCATGCCGAAGACTGACCGCGCCGCCCCCTATTCCTACCAAGGCCTCGATCGCGTGATGCACGAGAAGGCGCGGCTCGGCCTGCTCACTTCGCTGGTGGCGCATCCGAAAGGGCTGCCGTTCGGCGAGCTGAAGCAGCTTTGCGGCCTCACCGACGGCAACCTCAGCCGGCACCTCGCGGTGCTGGAAGACGCCGGCCTTGTCGAGATCACGAAAGGATATCTCGGCAACCGCCCGCACACGACCTGCCGCCTGACCGCAAGCGGCCGGCGGCGCTTCCTCGACTATCTCGGCGTGCTCGAGCAGGTCGTGCGCGACGCCGCGAAGGCCGCCGACGAAGAGGAGCGTGCACTTCCGCGGACCGGCTTGGCGCGCATCTGAACGTCATCGTCCCACATTTTTTTGCGAGGAAACTTTACAATGCAAAGTCATCTCTATTGCAAAATCAACGTCGGAATCATCATGGACGGCAATGGCCGCTGGGCAACCCGTCAGAAACGTTCGCGCGCCAGCGGCCACCAAGCGGGCGTCGAAGCGGTGCGCGCGGTCGCCGAGGCGGCACCCGCGCACGGCATCGGCACGCTCACGCTCTACGCATTCTCTGCCGACAATTGGCGCCGGCCGCCCGGCGAGGTTTCGTCGCTGATGGGGCTGTTCGGCCAATATCTGGCCTCCGAGACGCCGCGCATGATCGGCGACGGAATCCGCCTCTCGATCATCGGGCGCCGCGACCGCCTGCCGCCGCCGCTCGTCGCCGAAATCGCGCGGGCCGAATCGGCCACCGCGGATGGCGACGCGCTGCATCTGCGCATCGCGATCGACTATTCGTCGCGCGACGCGATCCTGCGCGCGGCCGGCGAAATTGCGGGCGCCCACAATCTCACCCGCGAGGGTTTCGCTCGGCTCGTCACCGGCGAGCGAATTCCGCGCGACGTCGACCTCCTGATCCGTACCGGCGGCGAACGGCGCCTCTCCGACTTCCTGCTGTGGGAATGCGCCTATGCCGAACTCTACTTCACCGATTGCATGTGGCCCGATTTCGGGCCCGCGAATCTCGCCGCAGCGATTGCCTGGTTTCGCGCACGCGAGCGCCGCTTCGGCGGTCTTCCAGAGGCGGCGTAAAGCCATGCGCATCCTGCTCGTCAACGTTCCGCATACGGCGATCGGCAGCCGCATTCCGGACGACCATCTGCCCCCGCTCGGCCTGCTGTCGATCGGCGGACCGCTGATCGACGATGGCCACGAGGTCCGCCTCGTCGATGCCGAATTCGGCCCGATGCCCCTGCCCGCCATCATCGCCGACGCCGCGCAATTCATGCCCGAGGCGGTGTTGTTCGGCCATTCGGGCTCGACCTCCGCGCATCCAGTGATCGCCGAGACCGCGCGCGCCTTCGCCGGCGCGTTTCCCGGCATCCATATCGTTTATGGTGGCGTTTTCCCCACCTATCATTGGCGCGAGATCCTCGAGGGGGAGCCTTGCGTCACCGCCATCGTGCGCGGCGAGGGCGAAGAAACGGCGCGGCGCCTGATGGCGGCGCTCGAGCGCGGCGATCGTCTCGACGCGATTCCCGGCATCGCGTTCCGCCGCGGCGGCCGGCCGCTCGCGACGATGCCGGCGCCGGTGATTCGGGATCTCGACGCTTATCGCGTCGGCTGGGAGCTGATTGATCACGCGCGCTACTCGTACTGGGGCGGGCTGCGCGCCGTCGTCGTGCAGTTCTCGCGCGGCTGCCCGCATCTCTGCAATTACTGCGGTCAGCGCGGCTTCTGGACGCGCTGGCGCCACCGCGACCCTGCCCGGTTCGCGCGGGAGATCGCGCGCCTGCATCGCCAGCACGGCGTACACGTATTCAACTTCGCCGACGAAAACCCGACCGTCTCGAAGAAGGCTTGGCGCGCGTTTCTCGAGGCGCTGATCGCCGAAAACGTCGACGTGCTCTTGGTCGGTTCGACGCGCGCCGACGACATCGTGCGCGATGCCGACATCCTGCATCTCTACAAGAAGGCCGGCTGGATCCGCTTCCTGCTCGGCATGGAGAACACCGACGAGGCCACGCTCGCGCGTATCAGGAAGGGCGGCACGACGGCAACGGACCGCGAGGCGATCCGCCTATTGCGATGCCACGGCATCATCTCGATGGCGACCTGGGTTGTCGGCTTCGAAGAGGAGAGCGATCGCGACTATTGGCGCGGGCTGCGCCAGCTCATCGCCTACGATCCCGACCAGATTCAGATGCTCTACGTCACGCCGCATCGCTGGACGCCGTTCTTCCGGCTCGCCGGCGGCCGGCGCGTCATCCAGACCGACCGGCGGCGCTGGGATTACAAGCATCAGGTCCTGGCGACGCGTCACATGGCGCCGTGGCGCGTGCTGCTGTGGGTGAAGTTCATGGAGGCCGCGCTGCAGTGCCGGCCGAAGGCGCTCTATCGAACGTTTCTCCAGCCCGATCGTCGCTTGCGCCATGCGATGCGCTGGTATTCCGAAATGGGCCGCCGCGTCTGGCCGTTCGAGCTCAAGAACTTCTTCCTCCGCGACCGCCGCATCCGGAACGGGCCCACGGTGGCCGAATTCTGGGGCGCGCCGCAAGATGCGGAGGAGCAGTCGATGACGGCGACGGAGCCCGAGCGCGCGGTGATCGCCAAGATAGCGGCGTAACCTGACCGTCTATCGCTTGAGCTGGCTCAGCACCTCTTCGAGGATCGCG
Organism: uncultured Candidatus Odyssella sp.; assembly: GCA_964624265.1. GTDB lineage: Bacteria > Pseudomonadota > Alphaproteobacteria > Bin65 > Bin65 > SBBV01. The sequence continues at coordinate 1,159 of CAZUYG010000125.1, read as the reverse complement.
ATGGCCTCGGATTTGTCCTGCCTCGTGAGATCGACGAGGACGCGCAGACCCTTGCGTTCCTGAAGCACGATTCTTCCGGCCTCGACGAGGTCGTCGAGCGTGCCGACGATCTTGTAGGTGCTGATCGGCTTCGCGAAGCCCTTGACCGTGATCGGCGGCTGCTCCTCTGTCAGGACGATGTCGTTCACGAGCGCGTTCGTCTTGTGCGCGATCAGGATGCTGCCGGGCTCGGCGGCCGTCTGAAGGCGCGCCGCGAGGTTCGCCTCGGCGCCGATGATCGTGTAGTCCATGCGGTCCTGGCTGCCGAAATTACCGACCGTGCAGAAGCCGGTGCTGATCCCCATCCGGATGCGGAACGGCCGCTCGAGGCCGCGGTCGCGCCACTCCTGCTCGAGCTCGCGCATGCGTCGCTGCATGGCGACCGCCATCAGCACGCAGGCCTTGGCGTCCTCCTTGACGCCTTTCGTCTCGGGGTCGCCGAAGAACATGAGCATCGCGTCGCCGATGTATTTGTCGATCGTGGCGCCATGCTCGAGCGCGATGCGCGACATCTCCGTGAGGTAGTGGTTGAGGACGCCGGTCAGCTCCTCGGATTCGAGATTGTCGGTGGTTTCGGTGAAGCCCGCGATATCGGAAAAGAAGACAGTGAGCTTTTTGCGCTTCGACGCGATCTCGACGTTCTGCGAGCCCGTGAAGATGGAGTTGTAGACCTGCGGTGAGAGATACTTCGCCAGCTTGGCGGAAAGGCTCTCCAGCAACCTGTTCTGCTCGCCGACTCGGGCATTGGCCTCATCAGCCCGCTGCTTGGATTCGCGCAGCGCCTGCTCCGCGCGCTTCTGCTCCGTGATGTCGGTGATGATCGTGACCACCCCGCCCGCCTCCACCAGCCGGCGCTGCACCTGATAGACGCGTCCGTCGGGCGTGCGGTCCTCGAACGGCGAACTCGACGGAAAGCGCAGGCTCTCGACCCGCTTGGCGACCAGCGTATCGACCTCGCCGGGGCCATAGTAGCCGTTCTCGGCGAGATGGCGCAGAAACGCGGGATAAGGCTTTCCGGGCTGGAGCAATTCGCGCGGCGCGCGATACATTTCGCTGAACCGGTCGTTGCAGATCACGATGTTGAGATCGTCGTCGGTGTAGACCAGCGCGCCGGGCATGT
>CAZUYG010000124.1:0-8062 GCA_964624265.1 uncultured Candidatus Odyssella sp. | reverse complement strand
GACATGCTGGCGACGATGTATGCGGCGCCCGGCATCGGCCTGGCGGCGGCGCAGGTCGGCGCGGGCCTGCGCGTGATCGTGCTCGATGTCGCGCGCGAGGGCGAGCCTCCGGCGCCGATGAAGCTCGCAAACCCCGAAATCGTCTGGGCATCCGACGACGACGCCACCTACGAGGAAGGCTGCCTCTCGGTGCCCGAGCACTACGCCGAAGTGGTACGCCCGCGCGCCGTAAAGGTGCGCTATCTCGACGATACCGGCGCCGCGCGCGAGATCGAGGCCGAGGGCCTCCTCGCCACCTGTCTCCAGCACGAGATCGACCATCTCGACGGCATCCTGTTCCTCGACCACCTCTCGGCGCTGAAGCGCAACATGATCCTGCGGAAGCTGCTCAAGGAAAAGAAGCGCGGCGACGGGAAGGACAAGGACGAACACGAGGATTCGCCGCAGCACACGCTGTAGGCGAGAGCCGTTTCTCCACATTCGTCATCGCTCCACTCCGCGAGCCCGAAAAGGGCTCGCTCCGATCGGGATGACGCTTGTGTCAAGCGGCGCAAACCCTGCTAATCCCCCGCGATGAACATCGTCTTCATGGGCACGCCCGAATTCTCGGTGCCGGCGCTGGATGCGCTGGTGGCGGCCGGGCATCGCGTGCTCGCGGTCTACACGCAGCCGCCGCGCCCCGCCGGGCGCGGGCAGAAGGAGCAGCCCTCGCCGGTGCAGCGCGCGGCGGAGCGGCACGGCATCCCCGTGCGCGCGCCGAAATCGCTGCGCGATGCGGCGGCACAGGCCGAGTTCCGGGCGCTCGGCGCCGATCTCGCCGTCGTCGCGGCCTATGGCCTCATCCTGCCGAAGGCCATTCTCGATGCGCCGCTGCGCGGCTGCCTCAACATCCATGCCTCGCTGCTGCCGCGCTGGCGCGGCGCGGCGCCGATCCAGCGCGCGATCGAGGCGGGCGACGCCGAAAGCGGCATCACGATCATGGTGATGGAAGAAGGCCTCGACACCGGCCCGATGCTGCTCAAGGAAAGCGTGCCGATCGGATCCGAAACCACCGCGGCGGCGCTGCACGACGCGCTCGCGGCGCTCGGCGCCAGGCTGATCGTGCCCGCGCTCGCCGGCCTCGAAAGCGGCGCGCTGCTGCCGGTGCCGCAGCCGGCCGAGGGCGTCACCTACGCCAGGAAGATCGCGAAAGAGGAGGCGCGCCTCGATTGGCGCGCACCGGCGGCGCAGCTCGAGCGGCGCATCCGCGCGTTCAACCCGTTCCCCGGCGCCTGGTTCGAAGCCAGGGGCGAGCGCATCCGCGTGCTCGCGGCAAGGGCGGAGCCGCGCGCGCGCGATGCGGCGCCCGGCACGGTGCTCGACGCCGATCTCGCGGTCGCCTGCGGCGAGGGCGCGCTGAGGCCCACACTGCTCCAGCGCGCCGGCAAGGCGCCGGTCGCGGCCGATGCGTTCCTGCGCGGATTTCCGCTGCCGCCGGGCACGATCGTCACGTGAGCCGCCGCGTCTGTGGAATCCTTATGGGGGCGGGGCTAAAAACCGCCCCTACGGCGTCCAGCGCCGGGCGAGGTTGTTCATGCCGCTGCTGATCGAGAAAAGCGCCTTCGCGCCCGCGGGCAAGGAGGATGGGCTACGCCTGCTCGTCACGCGCTTCAAGCCTTTCGGGCTCGGCAAGAAGGATTGGGATCTCTGGCTCACCGATCTCGCGCCGTCGAAGGCGCTGGTGAAGGGATTCCTCGACGGCAAGATGAAGTGGAAGGCCTTCGCGAGCGCGTACCGCAAGGAAATCGCGCCGCAGAAATCGCTGCTGCGGACCCTGCGCTTCATGAGCGAGGAGGGCCGGCCGATCACGCTGCTCTGCGCGTGCGACAAGCCCGATCAGTGCCATCGCCGCCTGCTCCGCGACGCCATCGGGAAAGCCTGAGTGCCCCGCTACAGGCTCACCATCGAATACGACGGCACGCCGTTCGTCGGCTGGCAGCGCCAGAGCGAGGGCCTGTCGATCCCGCAATTGCTGGAAGAGGCGGTGGCGAAGTTCTGCGGCGAGCGCGTCACCGTCCATGGCGCGGGCCGCACCGATGCCGGCGTGCACGCGCTGGCGCAGGCGGCGCATCTCGATCTCGCGAAGGCGGCCGATCCGTTCCGCATCATGGAGGCGGTCAACTTCCATCTGAAACCGCATCCGGTCGCGATCCTCGATTGCCGCGAGGCGGCGCCGGATTTCCACGCGCGTTTTTCCGCCATCGAGCGCCGCTACCGCTATCGTATCGCGAACCGGCGAGCGCCGCTGACGCTCGACCGCGATCGCGCATGGCGCATCATGGTCCCGCTGGATGCCGGCGCCATGCACGCGGCGGCGCAGCTGCTCGTCGGCACCCACGATTTCACGAGCTTCCGCGCGACCGATTGCCAGGCCAAATCGCCCGTGAAGACCCTCGACGTGCTCGACGTGACGCGGCTTGGCGAGGAAATCGAGATCGCCGCGCGCGCGCGCTCGTTCCTGCACCACCAGGTGCGCAACATGGTTGGAACGCTGAAGCTGGTCGGCGAAGGCAAGTGGAGCGCGCGCGACGTGGCGAAGGCGCTCGCCGCCCGCGAGCGTGCCGTCGCCGGCGCGACGGCGCCTGCGGAAGGCCTGTATCTCGTCGCGGTGAAGTATCCCGAGGACTTGTAGGGTCGGGGGCCGACCCCTACGGCATCTCCGGCGCGGCGAGCTTCAGCGCGAAATCGGCGGTATCGCGCAGCATGAGGCCGAGCAGGAACGATGTCAGCACAAGGACGATCGCCTTGTTCGCCGCCACGCCGAGCATCTGGCGGGCGATCAGGTATTCGTAAAACAGAACGCCGGCGACGCCGACGAAGACGATGAGGGCCGAAACGCCCTGCGGCAGCGCCACGCGGCCCAGCACGTCGAGGCCGACGAGAAACGGCCCGGTCAGCAGCTGCGACCAGTTGTAGGCGGCGACGTAGCCGAGCAGCTTCCCGCCGCAATCCATGAGCCGCGTCATGTAGAACGCGATCAGCGGCCAGGCCGCCCATCCGATCACATAGATCAGGAAATTCACGATCCAGCGCGTGGCGCCCGGCGCTTCGGCGCCTTCCGTGCCCCCGCCGATGATCGCGAGATAGGCGAGGTGCAGCGGCAGCAGCAGAACGGCGGCGAAGAACGAGCGCCATACCCCGTCGAGCGTGGCGTTGAACGCCTGCGGCGCCGCCGGGTCGCGCCGGAGCAGGCCCCAGGCGCCGGACAGGGATCGCGATGCTTCCTCGCCGAGCGTCATGGGGTTATATCGCGCCGGAGGCGGTGGGGAATCAAGCAAGCATGCCGAAGGCGCGTGTCGAAATCGCTGCCAAGTCGCCGCGGCCGGGCGGTATCGGCACGTTGCGCGAAACCGGCCTCCATGCCGATCTGAAGCGCTGGTACGCCCAGCCCGGCGACGAGTTCGAGATCGCGCTCGACGGCTTCGTGATCGACATCCGCCGCGGCCCGCACCTCATCGAAATCCAGACGCGCAGCTTCTCGAGCATGCGCCGCAAGCTGCTGGCGCTGGCCGAGCGCCATCCGGTCCGCGTCGTCCATCCGGTGCCGGAGCGGAAATGGATCGTCCGGCTCGACAAGAAGGGCCGCGAGCTGGCGCGCCGCCGTTCGCCCAAGGCCGGCCGGATCGAAACGCTGTTCAAGGAGCTGGTGGCGATTCCCGATCTCGTCGGCCATCCCAATCTCACCTTCGATATCGCCATCACCCATGAAGACGAACTGTGGCAGCAAACCGGACGCCGCGCCTGGCGCCGCAAGGGTTGGTGCGTCGTCGGGCGCCGGCTCGTCGACGTGGTGCGCGTGGTTCCGTTCGCAGACGGGCGCGATTTCGCGGCGCTGCTGCCGCCCGAGCTGGCGCAGCCGTTCACCGCGCGCGACCTCGCCGCCGCCTCGGGATTGCGGCTCAGCCTCGCCTACAAGATGATCTACTGCTTGCGCCGCATGAACATGATTGCAGTGGCGGGAAAACGCGGGCGCGCGGCGCTCTACGCGCATGCCTCGCCGCCGGCCGCCGGGAGTTGACCGCGCAACCGGCGCTGCGACCCACAATCGTGCCCACCATGCGCCGCGCAATCTTCTGTGCCGCCCTTCGCTGTGGTTTGATCGCGCGCACAAACAATAGACGCGGTCATCAGGGAGGAAACCATGACCCGCATGAACATCGTGCCGCGCATCGCCGCGGCCGTCGCCGTGCTTGCGCTCGCCGGTGCCGGCGCCCGAGCGGAAACGTCGTTGCGCCTTCTCTCGGGGTGGACGCCGAACAACCCCAACGTTCCGAACATCGAGACGGTGTTCATCAAGAACGTCGAAGCGGCCAGCAAGGGCCAGATCAAGATCCAGCGCAGCGGCCCGGAAGTCGCGTCGCCGTTCGACCAGCTTCAGCCGGTCTCGGCCGGCGTGTTCGACATCCTGTTCACGACTCCCGCCTATCACCAGGCGCAGACCGGCGTCGGCCAGGTCTTCGACGCGATCAAGGGCGACATCGACAAGCGGCGCGAGGCGGGCCTCGTCGCCTGGGCCGACGATTACTACAACAAGAAATACGGCCTGCGCATCCTCACGGTGCATTCGGCGCCCGGCAACCACTTCGTGCTGCGCGAGACGCTGAAATCGGGCCAGCCGCTCGAAGGCCTCAAGGTCCGCACCACGCCCACCTTCGACGGAGTCGTCCGCCTGCTCGGCGGCACGCCGGTGAACATGTCGCCGGCCGATGCCTATGCCGCGATGCAGAAGGGCACCATCGACGGCATCACCTTCCCGAGCTTCGCCTCGGCCGACTACAAGCTCTACGAGGTCGGCAAGTTCATGACGCGGCCGACGTTCGGGCTCACCAACGTGCTGATGCTCGTCAATGCCCGCAAGCTCGCGGCGCTGCCGGCGGAGCACCAGAAAATCCTGCTCGACGAAGGCAAGAAGCTCGAATTCATCGGCAAGAAGGCGCTCGACGAGGTCGCCAAGCGCGACGAGGAGACGATGCTCAAGAACGGCGTCAAGGTCGTCAATTTCGACGCGGCGATCGCCGGCAAGTTGAACGGCCTCTACAACGAAGGCATCTTCCGCACGGCGAGCCGCGCCACGCCGGCCGAGGTCAAGACGTTCTGGGACCTCGCCAAGAGCAAAGGCATGCTCAACGAGTAGCAGGCCGGGGCGGGCCGCCCGGATGCCGTCGACGCGGGGGCTCGAAGCGGTCGCCGAAATCGCGGCCAAGGCGGCGGCGCTGTGCGTCGCCGCCAGCGCGCTCTGCTACGCGTCCGAAGTCGTCGCGCGCTACGTGTTGTCGGCGCCGCTCAACTTCTCGGGCGACGTCAGCAGCTATCTGCTCTGCGCCTGCATCTTCCTCGCGCTGCCGAAGGTCACGGGCGACGGCGCGCATGTGGCGATCACGTTCGTCGCGGAATGGCTGCCCGGGCGGCGGCGCGCCGCCTACATGCGCGCGCTGCAGCTCGTCACCGGCGTCGTATGCCTTCTCGTCGCGGGCTTCGTCGCCTGGGTCGGCCTCGACCATTACCGATCCGGCGTGCTCACGTCGCAGGCTACCCAGATCCCGAAATGGATCATCGCCGCGCTCGCCGTGTTCGGCTTCGGCGGCGCGGCGCTGCAACTCCTGATGCGGCGCGAAATCCTGCAGCGCGGCGAGGGGACATGACCTGGGCGGTGACGCTCATCGCCGCGTTCGGCCTGATCCTTGCGCTGTTCGCCTCCGGCCTGCCGATCTTCGCGTGCTTCCTGCTCGCGAACATCGCCGGCGTGCTGTTCATCGTCGGCTGGTCGGGTCTCGGCCTGTTCGTCAACAGCATCCTCGACACCGCGACGACCGAGTCGCTGGTCGCGATCCCGCTCTACGTGCTGCTCGGCGAATTGCTGTTCCGCACCGGCGGCGTCGGCACGCTCTACAGCGCGCTCAACGGCCTCATCGGCAGGGTGCGCGGGCGGCTCTACGTCATCGCGATCGTGCTGTCGTCGTTCCTCGGCGCGATCTCGGGCTCGGCGATGGCGTCGGTGGCCATGCTCGGGCGCTTCGTCTATCCCACGATGATCGAGCGCGGCTGCAACCGGCGCCTGACGATCGGCACGATCCTGTCCGGCGCCACGCTCGATCCGATCATTCCGCCGAGCGTGCTGGCCATCATCCTCGCCACGCTCGCCAACATCTCGATCGGCGATTTTCTCGTTGCCGGCCTCGTGCCCGGCATGGTGCTGGCCGGCTGCTTCGCGGTCTATGCGATCGCGCGCACGCTGCTCGATCCCAGCCTCGATGCGCGCCCCGAACCGGACGGGGCGGAGGGCGGCGGCTGGCAGACGGCGCTGGCCTCGCTGCTGCGGATCCTGCCGATCTGCATCATCATTTTCCTCGTGCTCGGCCTCATCCTGCTCGGCATCGCCCAGCCGACCGAGGCCGCCGCCGTCGGCATCGTCGGCACCGCGCTGATGTCGGCCGTCACGCGGACGCTTTCGTTCGAGATCATCGGGCGCTCCTGCATGGGCGCGGCGATGGCGACGGCGACGGTGCTGGTGATCCTCGCCAGCGCCAAGCTGTTCAGCCAGCTGCTGGCCTATACCGGCGCCACCTCCGGTCTCGTCGAACTGATCTCCGGCCTCACGCTCAATCGCTACATCGTCCTGTTCGTGATGATGGCGACGGTGTTCTTCTTCTGCATGTTCATGGATCAGCTGGCGCTGATGCTGATCGCGGTTCCGGTTTACGGGCCGATCATCGCCCATCTCGGCTTCGATCCGATCTGGTTCTGGATGCTGTTCCTCATCAACATCACGCTCGGCGGCATCACGCCGCCGTTCGGCTACACGATGTTCGTGTTCAAGTCGGTCGCCGACGACGTGCCGTTGACCGAGATCTATCGCGCGGCGTGGCCGTTCGTCGGCATCGCGCTGTTCGGCATGCTGCTGCTCACGCTGTTCCCCGGCCTCGTCACCTGGCTGCCCGGCCTGCGCGGCTGAGCGAATCAGCCCGCGAACACCCGCTCCAGGATGCGCCGATAGATGCGCGCGAGGCCTTCGAGATCGGACACCGCCATGCGCTCGTCGATCTTGTGCATGGTCTGGCCGACGCCGCCGAACTCGACGACGGGGCAGAGGCGGCGGATGAAGCGCGCATCCGAGGTGCCGCCGGTCGTGGACAGCTCGGGCGTGCGGTTGGTTTCCGCCTTCACGCATTCGGAAACGAGCGCCGAAAGCGGACCGGGCGCGGTCAGGAACGATTCGCCGCTCACGCGGATCTCGAGATCGTAGGCGCCGCCGGGGCCGATCTCGGCCATCGCCCGGTCGAACTTCGCGCGCAGCCAGGCGCCGATCGTGGCCGAGGAGTGCTTGTCGTTGAAGCGGATGTTGAACGTCGCCTTGGCCTCGGCCGGAACCACGTTGTTGGCCGGGTTGCCGATATCGACGGTCGTCACCTGCAGGGTCGAGGCCTGGAAATGCGCGGTGCCCGCGTCGAGCGGCTCGCGCACGATGGCGTCGAGCATGCGAACGATGCGGTGCGCGGCGTTGTCGGCGAGGTGCGGATAGGCGGTGTGGCCCTGCACGCCGTGCACGGTGAGATAGCCGGTCATCGAGCCGCGCCGGCCGATCTTGATCATGTCGCCGAGCGCCGCGGGGTTGGTGGGCTCGCCCACCACGCACATGTCGGGCACTTCGCCGTGCTCTTGCATCCAGGTCAGCACCTTGGTGGTGCCGTTCACGGCGTCGCCTTCCTCGTCGCCGGTGATCAGCAGGCTGATCGAGCCGGCGAAGCCCTTGCCCTTGGCGCGCAGGAACGCGTCGGCGGCGGAAACGAAAGCGGCGATGGCCCCCTTCATGTCGGCGGCGCCGCGGCCCCAGAGCTGGCCGTCCCGAATTTCGCCGGCGAAAGGATCGAGCGACCATTTCCCGGCATCGCCGGGCGGCACCACGTCGGTGTGCCCCGCGAAGCAGAAATGCGGCTTGCCGGTGCCCAGACGCGCATAAAGATTGTCCACGCGCGCATCGCGCCCGCTCTCGCCCGTGCCGAACGGCAGGCGATGGCACGCGAAG
>CAZUYG010000123.1:0-8082 GCA_964624265.1 uncultured Candidatus Odyssella sp. | reverse complement strand
CAGATGCTGGACCGCTTCCATAAGCTCGCGCTCGAGCACGAGAAGCGCGCCACGCGCACGCTCGATCCGGCCGAGAAGCGCACGCTGCTGGAGCTGCTCGATCGCGTCGTCCGCTCGCTTGGATGAGGGATATGCCGCCGAATTGACGAGGATCGTAATGGCATATAACAATATGCTCCGACGCGCCGAGACCGTCCGCCGATAGAGCGGATCACGACAAGAAGCCATGCTCCCGACTCGGGAGCGCCAACAGGAGGAACCGTCCCATGCCACGCAAAGCCGTGAATACGCCGCGCATCCGCCGCCGCACGTTCATCGCGGGCGCCGCCGCCGTTTCCGCCGCCGTGCCGCTCCGCTTCGCCCACAGCCAGGGCCAGAAGCTCAAGATCGGAGTCCTCTATCCGCGCTCCGGGCCGCAGGCGCAGATCGGCATCGATTGCCTGCGCGGCGTCGAGCTGGCGCCCGAGATCCTGAAGGCCAAGGGCTATGCCGATTTCGAGTTCGTGATCGGCGACACCGAGACGAAGCCCGAGGTTTCGCGCGCACAGGCCGAGAAGCTGATCGACCAGGGCGTGCACATCCTCACCGGCTGCTTCGATTCCGGCCAGACCATGGCCGCGGCGCAGGTGTGCGAGCAGAAGGGCATACCGTTCGCGGTCGCCATCGCCGCCGTGCCGGCGCTGACAGAGCAAGGCTACAAGACCGTGTTCCGGAATTTCCCGACCGGGCCGATGATCGCGACCGACTCGTTCAATCTGCAGAAGGCGCTCTACGCGAGCACCGGCAAGGCCCCGAAGACCGTGGTGATGCTGCACGCAAACGACACGTTCGGCACGACGCAGCGCGACGCCAACGTGAACTTGGCGCCGAAATTCCAGATGCCGTACAAGTTCGTGGACACGATCTCCTACGATCCCACGGCGCGCGATCTCTCGGCCGAAGTGCGCAAGGCGAAGGCAACCAACGCCGAAATGGTGTGGGTCATCAGCCGCCTGAACGACGCGATCCTGCTCTGCCAGGAAATGGTGAAGCAGCGCTGGGAGCCGATGGGCATCCTCTCGAGCGGCCCCGGCTGGTACGAGGTTCAGTTCATGAAGGCGCTCGGCAAGTATGCCGACGACGTCGTGAGCACCGTGCCGTGGCACGATCCGAAGAAGCCGCTGGCCAAGGCGCTCGACGCGGCGTTCAAGAAGAAGAATCCCGACCGCGAGCTCAACACGAACCAGACCTACGCGTTCGAGGGTGTGCTGATCGCTGTTGATGCGCACAAGCGCGCGGGCAGCACCGAGCCCGGCAAGCTGATCGAGGCGCTCAAGAAGACCGACATCAAGGACAACGTCGTGACCGGTCCGGGTGTCCACTTCAACGAGAAGGGCCAGAACCCCGACGTGAAGATGTCGGCGATCCAGAATCGCGGGGGCAAGAACCTCGTCATTCTGCCCGCCGAAGCTGCCGTGACGAAGCCCAACTGGCCGATGCGCGGCTGGAACAAGCGGGGCTGATCGAGCGACGGCCGCGCGCGAGGCTTCCGAAGTCTTCGAGTGCAATCCGCCCGGCCGCGGTGGCGCGGCCGGGTGGGACTTGTATCGGCGAAGACCGGGAATAGACTCCGTCGCCGCGCGCCCGCGCGGCGGACGCGCCCTGCTTTCGATCCGGACACCGCGCATACCAGGAGAATGGAATGACATCGAAGAAGACCCCCATTGCCGCCCGGCCTTTTCGCCGCCGCGCCGTGCTCGCCGGCGCCGCGGCAACCGCCGTGGCCGCCGCCGTGCCGCTGCGCTTCGCCGCCGCGCAGGGCAAGACGCTCAAGATCGGCCTGAACGTGCCGCGCTCGGGCATCCAGGCGAATTTCGGGCAAGACAGCGTGCGCGGCGTCGAGCTGGCGCTCGAGGTGCTCGCCGGCAAGGGCTATCCCAAGGTCGAGATCGTCCACGTCGACAACGAGACGAAGGTCGATGTCGGCCGCGCGCAGGCCGAGAAGCTCATCGACCAGGGCTGCTCGATGATCATTGGCTGCTACGATTCCGGCATCACCTCGGCGGTGGCGCAGGTCTGCGAGCAGAAGACCATTCCGCTCGTCGTGAACGTGGCCGCCGCGCCGCAGATCACCGACGGCCGCTTCAAGACCGTGTTCCGCAATTTCCCGACCGGCCCGATGATCGCGTCGGACGCGTTCCTGCTGCAGAAGGACGTCTACGCGATCGCCGGCAAGGCGCCGAAATCGGCCGTCATGCTGCATGCCAACGACACGTTCGGCACCAGCCAGAAAGACGCCAGCGTGCGCCTGATCGGCAATTTCGGCATGCCGTACAAGTTCGAGGACGTGATCAGCTACGATCCGGCGACGCGCGATCTTTCGGCCGAGGTGCGCAAGGCGAAGGCGACGAACGCCGAGCTCGTGTGGATCATCACGCGCCTCAACGACGCGATCATGATCGTGCAGGAGATGGTGAAGCAGCGCTGGGTGCCGATGGGCATCGTCTCGACCGGCCCCGGCCCCTACGACGATCCGTTCCTGAAGCAGCTCGGCAAGCTGTCCGACGACATCATCAACATGGTGCCGTGGTTCGACCCCAACAAGCCGATGTCGAAGGCGATGATCGCCGCGTGGAACAAGAAGTTCCCGGACCGCACGCTGAACACCTCGGTCTCGCACAGCTTCGAGGCCACGCTGATCGCGCTCGATGCCTATAAGCGGGCGGGCACGTCCGAGCCGGCCAAGCTGATCGAGGCGCTGCAGAAGACCAACATCGCCGAGAACGTCACGGTCGGGCCCGCGATCACGTTCAACGACAAAGGCCAGAACACGAAGACGCGCAACTCCGCGATTCAGAACCGCGGCGGCAAGCTGCTCTCCGTCGCGCCCAAGGAAGCGGCCGTGTCGAAGCCGATCTGGCCGATGCGCGCCTGGAACGCGCGCGGCTGAGGCCGCGCCGAACGAAACGGGGGCCGCGCCGGGGCAGGCGCGGCCCTCGCCCTGCCGCCGGCTCGAGGGGAGCCCTTTGGACACCGTCACGATCATCAACGCGCTCGTCAGCGGGCTCCTGACCGGCCTCGTCTACGGCCTCAGCGCGCTCGGGCTCTCGGTCATCTTCGGCGTCATCCGCATCGTGAACTTCGCGCACGGCGAGCTCATGGTGCTCGGCATGTTCATGGCGCTGATGCTGTTCCGCTGGTTCGGGCTCGATCCGCTGATGGCGGTGCCGATCGGCACGGCGCTGCTGTTCGTGGTCGGCTACGCGCTCCAGCACTTCGTCGTCCGCCGCGTCTCGTATCTGCCCGACCACATGCAGTTCCTGCTGCTCGCCGGCATCGCGATCATGCTGGTCAGCGGCTGCCTCGTGATCTTCGGGCCCGATGCGCAGGGCGTGCAGCTCGATTACGCGCTCGACAGCTTCGCGATCGGAAACCTCATCATCGACAAGGTGCGGCTCTATGCGGCGATCGCGGCGGTCATCGTCGCCTCGCTGCTGCTGGCCTTCTTCAAGTATTCGTCCACCGGCCGCGCGATCCGCGCCTGCGCCGACAACTATCTCGGCGCGAAGGTGGTGGGCCTCAACGTCGACCGGCTCTATGCGCTCACGTTCGGAATCGGCGCGGCCTGCATCGGCGCGGCCGGCTGCATCATCCTGCTGCTCGTGCAGGTGCATCCCTATCTGGCGCCGGCCTACACGCTGCTCGCCTTCGTCGTCGTCATCGTGGGCGGCATGGGCAGCCTGTTCGGCGCGCTGCTCGGCGGAATCCTGATCGGCGTGTCCGAGGAAATGGCGTCGGTCGTGCTGCAGCCCTCGCTGAAGACGGCGTTCAGCTTCGCGCTGCTGATCATCGTGCTGCTGCTGCGGCCGCAGGGCCTGCTCGGCCGGGTCGCGCGATGAACGATCTCACGCCTCTCGGGCGCGCGGCGCTCCTCGCGTTCGCGGTGCTGCTGCTGGCGGTGCCGTGGATCGCCTCGGGCTACGTGCTGTCGGTTTCGATCATCTGCCTCTACCTCGCCTATATGGGCCAGGCCTGGAACCTGATGCTCGGCTTCGCCGGCCTGCTCTCGATCGGGCACGCGCTGTTCGTGGGTCTCGGCGCCTATACCAGCGGCTATCTGTTCACGAAGCTCAACGTGCCGCCGGTGATCGGCGTTGCCGCGGCGATCGCCATCGCGATGGCGATGGGATCGATCATCGGCTATCTCGGCTTCCGCTTCGCGATCGGCGGCGTGTATTTCGCGCTGCTCACGATCGCGTTCTCGGAGTTCGTGCGCATCCTGCTCGATCACGCGAAGTTCCTGGGCGGCACCGAGGGAATGTTCCTCCCGGTCTCGCAGGAAAGCCGGCGCGGAGTCGACCTCATCAACCTGCGCGGCTCCACCGAGATGTACTACTACGTCATCCTGGCGCTGGCCGCGGGCGCGCTCCTGCTGTGCCGCGCGCTGCTCAACGGCCGCGTCGGCTATTACTGGCGCGCGATCCGCGACAATCCCGAGGCGGCCGAGGCGGTGGGCGTCGATATCTTCCGCTTCCGCATGTATGCGGTTCTGCTCTCGTCGGGCATGGCCGGCGTCGCCGGCGTCTTCTACGCGTTCTATTACAACAATCTGTTCCCCGAGCAGGTGCTCGGCATCGAACGCTCGATCGAGGTCACGCTCGCCCCGATCGTGGGCGGAGTCGGAACGCTGTTCGGCCCGATCTTCGGCGCCTTCATCCTGACGCCGATGGGCGAGTTGCTGACCGAGGCGGTGGAGCTGTTCAAGGAAACCGGCATCATCGCCAAGAACGTGAAGACCGACGGCGTGAAGCTGATGTTCTGGGGCCTGGCCGTGGCGCTCATCGTGCTGCTGAAGCCCAAGGGGCTCTGGCCGTGGGTGTGCGAACGCCTCCGGCTCGTGAAGCCGCCCGGGCAGCGGGGCTGACATGGCGATGCTCGAGGTCCAGGGTCTGTCCAAGAGTTTCCGCGGACTGCGCGCCGTGTCCGACGTGACGTTCGGCGTCCCGGAAAAAGGCATCGTCGCGCTGATCGGCCCCAACGGCGCCGGCAAGACGACGTGCTTCAACCTGATCGCGGGCGCGCTCAAGCCCGATTCGGGGAGCGTGCGGCTGGCCGGGGCCGACATCACCGGCCTGCGCGCCGACAAGGTGTGCGATGTCGGCATCGGCCGCACGTTTCAGCTCGTGAAGCCGTTCCAGGACCTGACCGTGCTGGAAAACGTCACGGTCGGCGCGCTGCACAAGCACGACGGCGTCGCCGCCGCCAAGCGCGAGGCGGCGCGCATCCTCGAATTGCTCGAGCTCGGCGACAAGCGCCACATGCACGCCGCGAACATCACGCTGCCGGACAGGAAGCGGCTCGAAGTCGCGCGCGCGCTGGCGACGCAGCCGAAGCTCCTGCTGCTCGACGAAGTGATGGCCGGCCTGCGCCCCACCGAGACCGACCGCATCGTGGCCGTGCTGCAGCGCCTGCGCGCCGAGACCGGCATTACGATCCTGCTCATCGAACACGTGATGCGCGCGGTGATGGCGCTCTCGGATCACGTCATCGTCTTGCATCACGGCGAGAAGATCAGCGAAGGCACGCCCGAGAAGGTGACGAAGGATCCGGCGGTGCTCGAATGCTATCTCGGCGAGGGGGCGATATGATTCTCTCGGCCGAGGGCATCGACCTCTTCTACGGCGACGCGCAGGCGCTCGACGGCGTCTCGATCGCGGTGAACGAGAAGGAGATCGTGTGCATCGTGGGTGCCAACGGCGCCGGCAAGTCGTCGCTGATCCGCACGATCGCCGGCATCGAGAAGCCGCGCACCGGCCGCATCCAGTTCAAGGGCGCCGACATCACCGGATGGCCGAGCTACAAGGTGTGCAACCTCGGCATCGGTCAGGTGGCGGAAGGCCGCCAGATCTTTCCGACGCTGACGGTGGACGAGAACCTCGAGGTCGGCGCCTATATTCCGCGCGGGCGGGCGGGCAAGGCCGCGGCGCGCGAGCGCGTCTACACGATGTTCCCGCGCCTCGCCGAGCGGCGCAGCCAGTATGCCGGCACGATGTCGGGCGGCGAGCAGCAGATGCTGGCGATCGGCCGCTGCCTCATGGGCCAGCCCGAGCTCATCATGTTCGACGAGCCCTCGCTCGGCCTGGCGCCGACGGTCGTGCAGGAAGTGTTCCGGGTCATCGAGCGCCTCAACGAGGAGGGGACGACGATCATCCTCGTCGAGCAGAACGTCGCCGTCTCGCTGGCGCTCGCGCAGCACGCCTACGTGCTCGAGAACGGCCGCATCACGCTGAAAGGCACCGGCGAGGAGCTGCTCGCGAACGACCAGGTGCGCCAGGCCTATATGGGGCTGTAGGGCGCCCTGTTCCTCAGGCCGGCTTCGCCTCTTTCCACGCGGCCATCACCGCCGCCGCCATCAGCGCCAGCACGGCGATGACCATCGCGACGACACCGGGCCAGCCCCAGGCGGCGTAGGCGGGGGCGGGCGCGAGCGCGCCGATGCTGCCGCCGATGTAGTAGATCGTCACGTAAAGCCCGATGGCGCTCGATTTTCCGGCGGTGGCCGACGTCGCGAGGAAACCCTGCGACAGGGTCTGGCAGACGAAGCCGCAGGTGGCGCCGATCGCGAGGCCGGCGAGGATCAGCGGCAGGCTCGGCGCCAGCGTGAGCGCGGCCGCCGCGCACCAAAGCGCCGCCGCGATGACCGCGAGCTTTCGCCGCCCGAAACGGGCGACCCAGCGCGCGCTCAGCGGAGTTGCCACCACGCCGAAGAGGTAGACGACGAACACCGACCCGATCGCGGCCGGCGAGAGCGCCCAGGGCGGTGCCGCCAGATGGAAGCTCACATAGGTGAAGAGGGCGACGAAGCTGAACAGGATCGCGAAGCCGATCGCGAACGTGGCGACGATGCGCGCATTGCGGAAATGGCGGATCATCGTGCCGAGCGCGCTGGCGAGGCCGGAGGCGGCCACGAAGCGTCGCTCCGCCGGCAGGTAGCGCGCGGCCACGAGCGCGCCGATCAGTTCGATGCCGGCGAGCACGAGGAACGCGCCGCGCCAGCCGAACTGCTCGGCCGCGAGGCCGGCGACGAAGCGGCCCGAGAATCCGCCGAGCACGCTGCCCGCCGTGTAAACGCCGAGCACCGAGGCCACCTCGGCCGGCGGCCATTCCTCGCCGATATAGGCGACGGCCACGGCGAAGATCGGCGGCAGCAGCAGGCCCTGGATCCCGCGCCAGACCAGCACGGCCTCGAGCGAGCCGGCCGTGGCAATCAGCCCGGTCGGCAGCACCATCAGGAAGATCGCGGTCACGATCATCTTCCGCCGCCCGATGCGGTCGGCGAGCACGCCGGCGAACGGCGCCACCACGGCCACGGCCAGCGTGGTGACGCCGAGCGTCAGGCTCACCGCGGCCGGGCCGGCGGCGAACTCGGCCGCGAACAGCGGCAGCAGCGCCTGCGGCGGATAGAGCTGGAGAAACGCGCACAGCCCCACCAGCGCCACGGCCAGTTTTCGCGGATCGGTCATGCCTCGGGAGTGCCGCACCTATGATCCCCGGCTTTAGCGGCGCGGGGCTGCCGGGGGAATGGCCGCCGCCGGAGCGCGGCCATGCGTTAACCGTCCAAGCAATTGGCCGGGCTGAACGCCGCACCGCCGGGCAAAGCCGGCACGCCGTTCGTTAACTATGCTATGTATCTCCCCCTGTATGCCTTGGCCGGGATGGCGATGCCACACGAACCGGACCGACTGCGGCCCACGCTCGCCGCCGACAACGAATCGCTGCTGTATACGCCGCTGTCGAGCCTGGCCGGGGATGTTCAGCTCGCCGAAGCGCGTGTCGAGCCGATTTCGGTGCCGCGCCCGCTGCCGTTCGACACGGTGACGATCGGCGTCGTTACCGGCCGGCCCCTCAAGCTCGACTTCGCCGTGGGCGAGGTGAAATCGCGCGAGGTGGTCCACGACGATCTCGTGCTCGGCTTCGAAAACGGCGGCAAGGTCGTGCTCAAGGACTACATGCACGCCTTCGGCCTGCTGGGCGATCAGCGCACCACCATCATTCAGCCGGACGGCAAGCACTATGCGTTTACCGAGCTGCTTGCGCCGACGG
>CAZUYG010000122.1:0-8088 GCA_964624265.1 uncultured Candidatus Odyssella sp. | reverse complement strand
AACGAATTCGACGGGAAGCAAGCACCAAATGGACACGAGCCCGCAGAAGCCGACCGATCACACCCCCCGCTGGGGCATGGTCATCGACGTGAACCGCTGCGTCGGGTGCCAGACCTGCACGATCGCGTGCAAGCACGCGAACGACACGCTGCCGGGCGTGCAGTGGCGGAAGGTCGTCGACGTCGAGATGGGCGAGTTCCCGTCGGTCGAGCGCTTCTTCATGGTCACGGGCTGCCAGCATTGCGCCGAGCCGCCCTGCGTGCCGGTGTGCCCGACCGGTGCCACCTGGCAGCGCGAGGACGGGCTCGTCATCCAGGACTACGACGTGTGCATCGGCTGCGCCTATTGCGCGGTGTCGTGTCCCTATCAGGCGCGCACGATCGCGCACGATCAGCGCTGGTATTACGGCGAGGAGACGAAGCAGGAGATCGCGGTCAAGCACGAGGAGCGCCTCGGCGTCGCGCAGAAGTGCACGTTCTGCAAGGATCGGGTCGATGCCGGGATCGAGAAGGGCCTGAAGCCCGGCGTCGATCCCGAGGCGACTCCGGCCTGCGCCGCCGCCTGCATCTCGTCGGCGATCCAGTTCGGCGATTTCAAGGACCCCGAGAGCAACGTCTCGAAGCTCGTCGCCGGTCCGCATTTCCAACTCAATGCCGAGCTCGGCACCGATCCGCAGATCAAATACCTCTACACGACCCCGGCGATTCCCGGCCGTCCCGGCGGCTCGGCCGAGCTCGACGACGAACGTCTCTCTGATCCCGCCAATCCGCTGGTTGGTCCGCTGCAGACGCTGTGGGACTGGCGCGCGGCGATGAACTGGATCTTCGGCGGCATCTCCTCGGGCTTCGCGGTGATGGCGGTTCTCGCCTCGCTCGCGGGCGTCGTCTATGGCGACATGGTCCCATCGCTGCATTTCGTTGCCGCGGGCATCATGGCGGTGGGCTTGTTCTGTGTGTTCCTCAAGATCGGGCGCAAGCTGCGCTTCTGGCGCGCCGTGTCGCGCCCGCAGACGAGCTGGATGACGCGCGAGCTCTACGCCGTCGCCATGCTCTACCCGGTGATCCTCGCGAACCTGCTGTGGCCGAGCGCGTTTCTCTCGCTGATCGCCGGCGCGCTGGCGCTCGTGTTCCTGTGGTGCCAGGCAAAGATCCTGCACCGCGCGCGCGGCATTCCGGCGTGGCGCGTGTCGCTGATGCCGTGGATGCTGCTGGCAACGGGCCTGCTCGAAGGCACCGGGCTCCTCGCGTTTCTGCTTGCTTGGCTCAAGGGCCTCGGGCAACCCGGCATCCTCGTGCCGGTCGCCGGCCTGGCGCTCGTCGCGGTCAATGCCGCGCTGTGGCTGGCGTATCGGAGCACGGCGAAGGAGGAGGGCATCGTGCCGCTCGCGCGCCGCGTGATCGGCGACAACAGCCTCACTTTGCACATCGTCGGCCACGCGGTGCCGGCGCTGATGTTCGTGCTCACGCTCGTGAACCCGGCGCTGATGCAGGTCTATCTCGGGGTTGCCGGCGTGGCGGCGATCGCCGGCGGCGCGTTCTGGAAATTCACGATCATCGTGCGCGCCGGCTACCAGCAGGGCTTCGTCGTTCCGGCCGTGCCGCAGCGCGGCTCGGGCACGCGCGCGGCGCCGCCGCGCGTCGAGGGAACGAAGCTGCGCGGCGCGCCGACGCGCATGAAGGCGGCGGCCGAATAGCGGCTTGGTCGCGTTAACCTCCGCGCATTAGGATGGCGCCGTTGCCCGTTGCGGAGGCCGTCATGCGCATGTTGCCCACCCTCGTTCTCGCCGCGATGCTCGCATGCGCGCCCGCGCTTGCGCAGCAGCCGGGATCGCCGGACGGGAGTTCGGGCCTCGGGCCGAGCGGCCGGCCGCCGCCGACCACGCTGAAGAGCAGCGATCCGCCGCCCGCGGCGACCGGCTGCGATCCTTCCTTCGGCGGCAAGTACTCCGGCCTGCTGCGGCAACTGGCAATTCCCGAAGACGAGGCCCAGTACGGCAAATGCCGGGACTACGGGCCATGGAACGGCACGGAGTACAAAGGTCACGCGAACCTGCCGCCGAACGCGTTTTGGACCTACAGCGCGCCGAACTGGTATGTCTGGGCGCAGCGCGGCGCCACCGCCGGCTGCGCGGATCCGACCTTCGCCGGCAAATATTCGGGAGAGCTGAGACGAATTTCGGTGCCGCAGGACCGCGGCCGCTATGGCGATTGCAACGACTATGGGCCCTGGTCGGGCGATTCCTATGCGGGCCATACCGGACTGCCGAACGGTTACTGGGTCTATTCGTTTCCCCATTGGATCATCTACGCCAATCGCGGCGGTCAGCCGAAGCAGTAGGCGCCGGCGGTATCGGGCCGGGGCGGGCGTGAGACGAGCCTTGCTGCCGAAATGCCCGGCCGCGGCCGGTATGCGCATCAATACGGATTGCGGCGCGGCCGGGAGTTCATCGAGAAAGCCGCCGGCGCGCGTGCACGGCAAGGCCGCGGGTCGCAACCGCAGAATAGGAGTAACGTGATGGTGCGTGTTTTCGCTGCGGCACTGCTCCTGCTCGCGGCCGGCGCCGTTCCGGCCGCCGCCCAGGCCAAGTTCGACCGCGCGCAGACCGAAGCACGCCTCAAGTCGCTGTTTCCCTCGGGCGCGCGCGAGGGCCAGGAAGGCGTGATGAAGATCGGCGGCCAGTTCCGCAGCATCGGCCGCCATCGCCTCACGTGGCAGCAATGCCGCGATGTCTGCCGCGAGACGCCCTCGGACGGCGCGTCCGGTTGCGCGCTCTGGACCTTCATCAAGGCCGACGACGCGAAGATGCCGAACGTCTGCCGGATGTGGTGGGTCTTGCCCGAGCTGCGCGCCAATCCCGCGGCGGTTTCGGGCGCGGGGAAGGTCAAGTAATTCAGGGCCGCACGGCCGGCGCTTCCATCTTCATCCCGCGCGCGCGCCACGCGAGATACAGCGCGAGGTCGAGATATTCGGGCGCGCCATAGGCATAGGGCTCGGCGCGCATTCCGATCAGGCAATTGCGCAGCCGGCGCTGCAGGGAGCCCACGCTCTGCCACTCCAGCCGATAGAGCGGATATCCGGTCGGGTGAGCCTGCGGAATCGCGTTTCCGGCGAGGCTCTTGCCCCAATTGTCGTCGTGGCATTGCGCGCAGGAGAGATCGATCTGCCCTTGCCGCCGCCGGAACAGCGCGCGGCCCGATTCGAGAAACGGCGCCAGGCGGGCGTCGGCGGCAACGGCGTCTTCCACCGGCACGCCGCGCGATTGCCGCGCGACGAACGCCGACAGCGCCAGCAATTCGCGGCTCTCGCGCGCGAGCGGCGGCGCCTGTTGCCGTTCGGCGCGGCATTGCATGATCCGTCCCTCGAGGTCGATCGGCCGGGCGCTCGCGCCGTCGAATTTCGGATAGCGCGCGGCCACGCCCTTCATGCTTTCGCGCGCGTCGCCGTGGCAATCGGCGCAGGCGCGGCCGGCCGCGCCGGCCTTGCGGGCCCATAGCGACTGCCCCTCGAGCACGGCGAGCGTCGCCGGATTCTGGGTGTCGTCGTCCTGCATCGCGCGCGTGCCGGGGCCCATGAACTCGTAGCCCGAGCGCCGCTCCGGCAGCGGGATGTCGGCGGCCGCGGCCGGCCCGCCCAGGCCGGCCAGCAGCAGTGCGAGCATCGCGGAGTTCGTGCGGCGTCGTCGACGGCCGCAATCGGAGACCATCCGCAGCCGCCTCATTTCACCTCGATGTTCGCGCGTTCCTCGGCGGAGAAACCGTCGTCGCCGGTCCACGTGAAGATCAGCGTGCCGCTTTCGGTCGCGACCGTGTGGAAGACGAGGAACGGATTTGCCGTCATCGCCGGGAAGAGGTCGGCGCGGAATATCTCGGCGCCGTTGTAGCGGCAGGCGAAGGCGGTGATGATGTTGCGCGGAATCGGTTCTCCCTGCTGCGTGCGGCGGAAGCCCGTTTCCATCGGGTGCGAGATCATCGTGCGGATCTCGATCACCTCGCCGCGCCGGGCCTTCTTCGGAAAATGGATGAGGGCTTGCGCGGTCACGGCGTATCCTCAAGGCATGCGCCGAGCGTGACGATGACGCTGGCGCTGTCCGACCAGAACGTGCCGTCGCTCATCGCGGCGACGGCGGTCACCGTCTGCGTATCGAAAAGGCGGATGCGCGTGGCGATGCGCGCGAGGCCCGCGCGCGGACCCAGGTGCACGCTGATCACGTTCGGCTGGGGATTCTTTTCGTTGAAGAGATGGATCGCCGTCACGTGATCGGCCGCGGTCATCGGACTTTCGACGATGACGGCGCAGGATACCGAATTGCCGTTCTCGGAGAGCGGCGGAATGTCGAGCTTCACGCGCCCGCGGCGCAGCGGGGCGCCGCCGGTCACCCGGCGAATGGCCTCCTGCATGGCCTCGGGCGTCGCCTCGGCGGGGCGCACGACGATCGACAACGCCGTTCCCGCCGGCAACGCCGCGAGGCCGGCCTTCAACACGCCGCGGCGCGTCATTCCTTTCGGTCGCATCGCCTGCGCTCCGTCGCTCATCGGCGGTCGTCCCGCAACGTCAGCAGATAGGCTACCACGTCCTCGATCTGGCCGGCCGTCAAAATCGGTTTACCGCGCCACGCCGCCGCCACGCGCTCCAGCCCCTCGATGCGGTAATAGGGCGGCATGATCGTATTCGGATTGAAGCGGCGCGCATCGACGATCCGGAGCCGCAGCTGCGCCTCGCTCCAGCGCGTTCCCGCACCGCCGAGATCCGGCGCGAGATTTCCCTGAAGACGTACTTCCGGAAATGGCCCGCTGTGGCAGAGGATGCAGAGCCCCACCTGGCGATTCGCCACGATGGCGCGCCCGCGCGCAGGGTCGCCTCGTTCGGCCGTGAGCGGCGCCGAAATCCCGTCGCCGGCAATGGTGTAGGGGCGCAGCGGCTCTTCGGCCCGCGCCCCCATCGCCGGCAAAAGTGCCAGCGCGCAGCATGCGAGGCTCTTGGCGTTCACGATCACGCCCGCCGGCGCGGGCGGCGGCCCGAAGTTTCCCTCGAGCCGCCGCGCCCTGCCGCTAGACCAGCGTGATGCCGTGGTTCTTGAGCGGCATCGAGCGGATGCGCTTGCCCGTTGCCGCCGCGAAGGCGTTGAGCACGGCGGGCGCCGCGACGCAGATCGTGGGCTCGCCCACGCCGCCCCAGAACCCGCCGCTCGGCATGATGATCGATTCCACCTTCGGCATCTGGGCGATGCGCATCGAGTCGTAGGTGTCGAAATTCTCCTGCTCGATGCGCCCGGCTTTCACGGTGCACTCCTGCATGAAGGCGCCGGAGAGGCCGTAGACGAACGAGCCGGCCACCTGGCGGTCGATCTGCGCAGGGTTGACGGCATAGCCGCAATCCGTGGCGCCGACGATGCGGTGAACCTTGATCTCCTTCCCGTCCTTGACCGAAATTTCGGCCGCCGCTGCGACATAGCTGCCGAAGCCCATGAAATGCGCGAGGCCGCGATGGATGCCCGCCGGCGCCGGCTTGCCCCAGCCGATCTTGTCGGCCACGGCGTTGAGCACGGCCAGGTTCTTCGGATGCTTCGTCATGAGCTTCTGGCGGAACGCGAGCGGGTCCTGGCCGGCGGCCAGAGCCAGCTCATCCATGAAGCATTCGACGTAGATGCAGTTCTGATTCACGTTGACGCCCCGCCAGAATCCCGGCGGCACGTGCGTGTTGCGCATGGCGTGATCGATCAACAGATTCGGAATCGTGTATCCGAACGCCGCTTCGCCGGCCGGATTGAGGCCCTGGAACGTCACCGGGTCGCGGCCGTCCTTGCCGAGCAGCTGCGGCAGCACCGAAGCCACGATCGACTGGCCCGAGATGCGCATGTGCAGGCCGACCAGGTTCCCCTTGTCGTCCAGCGCGCCCACCATCTTCGCCTGCGTGATCGGGTGATAGGTGCCGTGCAGCATGTCTTCTTCGCGCGACCAGATCAGCTTGACCGGCGTGCCGGGCATCTGCTTGGCGATCTTCACCGCCTGGCTCACGTAGTCGGAGCGTCCGCGCCGGCCGAAGCCGCCGCCCAGCATCATCTTGTGAACGTCCACCTTGGCCGCGGGCAGGCCGGAGGCCTCGACGGCGGCGGCGAACGCCGCTTCGCCGTTCTGCGTGCCGGTCCACACCTCGCATTTTTCGTCGGTGTAGAGCACGGTGGCGTTCATCGGCTCCATGCAGGCGTGATTCTGGAACGGATAGGCATAGACCGCCTCGACCTTCTTCGCGGCGCCGGCGATCGCGGCTTTCGCATCGCCAGCCTGGTTCGCGACGAAAGCCTTTTCGGCGTCGAGGCCTTCTTTGAGCATCGCGGCGATCGTGTCGCTCGTCGCTTTCGCGTTCGGGCCTTCGTCCCAGACGATCGGCAGCGCATCGAGCGCCGTCTTGGCATGCCACCACGTGTCGGCGACGACCGCGACGGCCGTGTCGTCGACCTGCACCACCTTCTTCACGCCCTTCATGCCGGCGACTTTGGCGGCGTCGAAGCTCTTCACCTTGCCGCCGAACACCGGGCAGGCCTTGATCGCGGCGTTGAGCATGCCCGGCAGGGCGACGTCCATGCCGTACATCATCTTGCCGTTGGTCTTTTCGACCGTATCGAGCCGCTTCACGCCCTTGCCGGCGATCTTCCAGCTCTTCGGATCCTTGAGCGTCACGTTGCCCGGCGGCTCGAGCTTCGACGCCGCCTCGGCAACCTTGCCAAACGTCGTCTTGCGGCCCGAGGGGCCATGCGTGATCACGCTGCTCGCGGCGGTGCATTCCGCGGCCGGTACTTTCCATTCGTTCGCGGCGGCCTGAATCAGCATCATCCGCGCCGTGGCGCCGCCCTTGCGCACGTAATCGTGCGATTCGCGGATGCCGCGGCTGCCGCCGGTCGAGAAATTGCCCCACACGCGCTTGCGCGCGACGCTCTCGCCCGGCGTCGGGTATTCGGTCGTCACCTTCGACCAGTCGCATTCGAGCTCTTCGGCCACGAGCTGCGCCAGGCCCGTGAGCGTGCCCTGGCCCATTTCGGACCGCGCGATGCGGACCACGACGGTGTCGTCGGCCTTGATCACGACCCACGCCGTCACTTCCGGCCCGCCCTGCGCGCTGGCCTGCGCCACCTTGGCGCCGAACGGAAGATTGAGTCCGAGCGCGAGGCCGCCGCCTGCCGCGGCGGCGCCGATCAGGAACGTGCGGCGCTTCACTTGGGTGTTGATGGTCATATTCGCCTCCCTCACGCCTTCGCCGCATCGTGGATCGCCGCGCGCACCTGCTGGAAGGTGCCGCAGCGGCAGATGTTGGTCATCGCCGCGTCGATATCGGCGTCGGTCGGCTTCGGCTTTTCGTTCAGCAGCGCTACCGCGGCCATGATCATGCCGCTCTGGCAGAAGCCGCATTGCGGCACGTCGTGCTCGATCCAGGCCTTCTGGACCTTGTGCATGGTGGCGCCGGTGGCGAGGCCTTCGATGGTCGTGATCTGCTTGCCGACGGCGTCGCCCACCTGCAGCGAGCAGGAGCGCACCGGCTGGCCATCGACATGCACCGTGCAGGCGCCGCATTGCGCGACGCCGCAGCCGTATTTCGTGCCCGTCAGGCCGACGTTCTCGCGCAGCGCCCAGAGCAGCGGCGTCTCCGGTTCGACATCAACCTGATACGCACGCCCGTTGACCTTCAGTTCGACCATCGCTTCCTCCACACCGCCGATATTTTCTGGCGCGACCATAACGGTGGGGCCGCACGAACGGGACTGCCGTGCGCGACGCTCACGCCGTTGTGACCGATTTCTGGTGAAAGGCTGAAATATCAGGCGCGCTGTGCACAAATCGCGGCGCGGGCGCCCTCGCATCAAGACTTATGCTGCGAACGCCTGCCGGATTCGCGCGATGGTCTCGCCGAGTTCCGCCGGCCCATAGGGCCGCGCCGGCACCACGCCCCACACCGGCTTGGCCCAGGCCGGATCCTTCGCGGAGCGGGCGATTACGTGGATGTGGAGCTGCGGCGTCACGTTGCCGAGCGCGGCAACATTGATCTTGTCGGGCCGGTAGATCGACTGCAAAGCGCGTGACGCCTTGCCGATCTCGT